>JACPAV010000027.1 GCA_016180645.1 Nitrospirota bacterium
TGGTGAGTGAGCGGACGCGGGCGTAAAGCCCGCGCCTACCAAGATCAAGAAGCGCCGGCCTCGGGTAGCCGCACCCTTTATGGGTGCGTCTTCGGACGCAGGCATAAAGCCCCATGCCACGGAGGGCATGGGACCATGAGATGTCGCCGCGCCCAGGATGGCGCGGCATGTAACATGGCCCGCGCCTACCAAGATTTATTGGCGAGGACAGATCAGTTCTCCGGGGTTCTCCGGGGTTCTCAGATGCTCCCCCATGCCGTACCCTCCGTGCATCACTCCACATGCGTTGACGCATGAGAGTCCTTTAGCCCATTTTACCGCTCGTTGTCAAGTGGTTGTTAATTCCCGTCGCGGCAATCGCGGCGTGAGTCTTCGGCCTTGGACCCTCCTCCTATGGAGACTGGACCTCGATAGCGGCTATCGAGGACTAACCTCGGGACCTGAGCCGGTCTGCCCGGAACCTTGCCGCAGAACATTCAGTAATCCAGGTTGGACGAAGTACCCGCGCGTGGGGCCGAGACCGGCAGGCTTGGGGGAGATCCGAGAGAAGCGGCGTCAGCCGCTCTTCTTCTTACGGAGGATCCAGATTTCGACGCGGCGGTTGCGAGGATCGTCGGGCGTCAGATCCTGGAGTGGATCGTAGTGGGCGCGACCCGACACGGCCATTCTAAAAGGGTCCACGCCCTTGAATTCCATGTAGCGCGCCACCGATGCCGCGCGCGCGGAGGAGAGTTCCCAGTTGGAAGGATAGATCGGGCTGGAGACAGGCTCCGGATCGGTGTGGCCCTCCACGCGAACATCGTTGGTCAACCCACGGAGGAGTTCCGAAATCTTGTTGAGCACCGGCAGCGACTCCGCGCGCAGCCGCGCGCTCGCTGGATCGAAAAACAGAGACTCGTTCAGGATTTGCAGGACAAGGGCCTCCTCGCGGGTTTCGATCTTGACCTCTCCGCGCTTGAGTTCCTGGCTCAGTCGCTCGTAGAAAGCCTCTTCAATCTTCTTGAGCTGATTTATTTCCGGAATGGGATTCGGACGCGAGTGAACCGGCTCTTTCCCGATGATCGTGAACGCCTCCCGCCACTGCTGAAGAAAACTGACCATCCTTGATTCACTCACCTCCGAAACCGAGTACAAGAAAATGAAGAGTGCAAGAAGGAGCGTGATCATGTCCGCGTAGGTGAGGAGCCATCGGAGCCCCCCGCCCGCGTCGTGGCCTCCCCCTCCCCCTTCGCCGTGACCGCCTTTCTTTCTCATGTTCGTATGAGGGTAGCGGAGCCTGAAGGCCCCGCTGCGAGATGAATGGCCCGCAGATTCAGCGTCAAACCGCCGGCAACTCTAGGCCGCTTTCCGCTCTTCACCGGCCGCGGCCGCCGCGCGGCCCTCCTCCTCCCGTTTGAAGGCGAAGAAGGAGTTCACCCGGTCCTGGATGTAGGTGGGGTGCTCGCCCTGCTGAAGCGAGAGGAGCCCTTCCATGGCCACTTCGAGCATGAACCGTTCGTTTTCCGAGCGGGCTTTCAGTTTCCGCTGGATTGGGAGAAAAAGAATGTTTGCGCTGAGAATCCCATAGAACGTGGCGATGAAAGCCGTGGCAATCGCGCCGACGACCTTCGATGCTCCTTCCCCTCCAGCGGCGCCCGCTTCGCTCAACGCAGCGATCAGGCCTACGACGGTGCCGATGATACCCATCGTCGGCGCGTATCCTCCCATGGACCCCCACACCTCCGAGCCGATGTTGTGGCGCTGCTCCATCCGCGAAACATTGTTCTCCAAGACCTCACGGACGAGCTTGGGATCGACGCCGTCAATGATCATACGAAGTCCTTTGTAGATGAAGGCGTTGTCCAATGCGGCGAGGTCCGATTCCAGTTGAAGGATGCCGCCGCGACGCGCGCGTTGAGCCCAGTTGACCAGCGTGTTCGTCAGGTCGTCCTTGTCGATGGAAATCTGCGAGAAAGCCATGAAGAAAAGGCGGGGCACTTGGAGCATGTCCTTCACGGGAAACGAAAGCATCGTCGCCCCGTAGGTGCCGCCGAAAATGATCATGATCGGCGAGATCTTCAGGAAGGCCGATCCAAAGTCAGGATTCATGTGATTGAACTCAATGACAATGGCGCCGACGATCGAGATCATCCCGATGGCCAAGCCGAGCGGAGTGGAAGGTTGGAGTCCCTTGTTGATCCTCATGTACTACATTCCTATTTCGGAAAAAATTGGAAAAACTCTGCTATTTTATCGCGATAGATATCTGAAGTCAACTCGACTCACTCGTGAGTGTGGTGGCTCAGTGAAAAGGTCCTGCCATGACTGCCGCGCACGATTGGAAAAAATCTTCGGAAGGATTTGCTCCTGCCCGATCGGATCCTCGCGTTGAAGAAACCGCCCCCCCCCGTTCCTGGAGCGGAATCAAAGACTCAGCCGGGAAGCAACACCCCTATGCGGCGCAGAGGTGGCGGAGGACGGCTTGGAGGATGCCGCCGTGGCGGTAGTATTCGACTTCGACGCGGGTGTTGAGTCGCGCGATGGCCCGGAACTCAGTGGTCTTCCCCTCCCCCGTTTTCACCCGGACGGTCAACATTTTTCGCGGCTCGATCCCTTCGGAGACGCGGACGATGTCGAAGGTTTCCCGCCCCGTCAGGCCGAGTGATTCCCTCGACTGCCCGCTCTCGAACTGAAGCGGGAGCACGCCCATCCCAACCAGATTGCTCCGGTGGATTCGCTCGTAGCTCTCGGCGATCACGGCGCGCACGCCGAGCAGGCTCGGCCCCTTGGCCGCCCAATCGCGCGAGCTCCCCGATCCGTATTCCTTGCCTGCGAGGATGATCGAGGGCACGCCCTCCTTCCGATACTGCATGGCGGCATCGAAAATGGACATCTGCGCGCCATCCGGCATGTGGACCGTCACGCTTCCTTCGACTCCCGGCAGCAGAAGATTCTTCAGTCGGACGTTCGCAAAAGTGCCGCGCATCATTACGTCGTGGCTGCCGCGGCGGGCGCCATACTGATTGAAATCCTTCGGCGATACTCCGCGCTGGATCAGGTAGCGGCCCGCCGGGCTGTCCTTCCCGATCGAGCCGGCCGGCGAAATATGGTCCGTGGTCACGGAATCGCCCAGCACGGCGAGGACACGCGCCCCCGCGATGTCGGCCAACGCCGGCGGCGTAAGCGTCATGCCCTCGAAAAACGGCGGTGACTGAATGTAGGTCGAACTGGAATCCCACGCGTAGAGATCACTGGCCTCAACCTTGAGCGCGTTCCAACGTCCATCGCCTTCGAAGACCGAGGCGTATCGTGAAGAAAACATCCTTGAGTTGAGCGCGCGGCCCATGACAGCCCGCACGTCGTTGAGTACCGGCCAGATCTCACGGAGGAAGACCGGCTTGCCGTCCAAACCCGTCCCCAACGGCTCTGATTCAAAATCGATGTCCACCCGGCCCGCGAGAGCAAAGGCGACAACGAGCGGAGGCGACGCCAGATAGTTCGCACGGACGTTCGCGTGGATCCGTCCCTCAAAATTCCGATTGCCGCTGAGAACGGCCGCCGCGACGAGGTTCCCTTCTTGAATGCCCCGAACGATCGGTTCGGGCAACGGCCCGCTGTTCCCGATGCAGGTGGTGCAACCGAAGCCCACGAGATGAAAATTGAGCCGTTCGAGTGGTTCGAGGAGTCCCGCCGATTTCAGATAGTCCACCACCACGCGGGAACCGGGAGCAAGGCTTGTCTTGACGTGCTTCGGAACGCGGAGTCCCCTCTCCGACGCCCGTTTCGCAAGCAGGCCCGCGCCCACAAGAACGGCCGGGTTGGACGTATTGGTACAACTCGTGATTGCGGCGATGACGATCGAGCCGTGCCGGAGAGCGGCGGATTGGCCATCGAGTTCGACGTTGACGCATTTCTCCACCACCGCGGGGGCGAGTTCGAATCCGCGCTCTTTCACCGGGGCCGTGAGCACCTCACGGAAGGCTTTCTTGGATTCGCGGAGCGGCACTCGGTCGTGCGGCCGCTTCGGTCCGGCGATGGACGGTTCCACCGCGGCAAGATCCAGCTCCAAGAGATCGGAAAACTCCGGCTCGGGAGCGGACGCCGTCCGAAAAAGCCCCTGCTCCTTGCAGTAGGCTTCCACGCGATTCACCATGTCCTTCGGGCGGCCCGTTAGCGTCAAATACTCAAGTGTTTCTTGATCGACAGGGAAGAAGCCGACGGTGGCGCCGTATTCCGGACACATGTTCGAGATCGTCGCGCGGTCCGCGAGGCTCAGGGAATCGAGGCCGGAGCCGCAAAACTCGACGAACTTCTCCACCACGCCGCGTTTCCGGAGCATTTGGGTGACGGTGAGGACGAGGTCCGTTGCCGTTGCCCCCGGAGAAAGGCGCCCCGTGAGTCTGAACCCGACTACGGGCGGAACGGGCATATTGAACGGCTGACCCAGCATGGCGGCCTCCGCCTCGATTCCGCCGACGCCCCAGCCGACCACGCCGAGTCCGTTGATCATCGTCGTGTGCGAGTCGGTTCCCACGAGCGTGTCGGGAAAAGCCATGCTTACGCCGTTCACCTCCCGCGCGGTCACGACCGAGGCAAGGTGCTCCAGATTGACCTGGTGGACGATGCCGGTTTCAGGCGGCACCACGCGGAAGTTCTTGAACGCCTTCTGCCCCCACTTGAGAAAAGTGTAGCGTTCGCGGTTCCGTTCGTATTCGAGGTCTGCGTTTCGCGCAAATGAATCGGGGGAGCCGAAGGCATCGACTTGCACGGAGTGGTCGATCACAAGGTCCACCGGAAACAGCGGGTTGATCTTTTTCGGATCGGATCCGAGCCGCTTCGCCGTGTCCCGCATGGCGGCCAGATCCACCACCACGGGCACGCCGGTGAAATCCTGGAGAATCACGCGGGCCGGCAGGAATGGGATGTCTCCCTCGGGAACCGATCGGGGGTTCCATTTCAGCAGCGTCTCAATATGGGATTTTTCCACGACCCGCCCGTCTTCATTTCGCAATAGATTCTCCAGCAGAATCCGGATCGAATACGGCAAACGGGAGATGGAGACGCCGCTTCGCTTCTCCAAGTCAACCAAGCGGAAGATCGTGAAGGCTTCTCCGCCGACTTTCAGAGCGCCACGGACGCCGAATCCGTCCTTGGGCAGGGGCTCACCCCCACCCGCCACGGAACCCGCCTTGGACTCGGCGGGCAGGTCGGCGGGTAGGCCCGCACCCTCCCCCGTCGAGGGGGAGGGAAAAGAAGGCTGGCGCTGCTTCCCTTTTGTCCCTTCCCCCCTTGAGGGGGAAGGTGAGGATGGGGGGTGCTGGACGGACACCCTCTTCCTATGAGCCGCGGCCCGGCGGGTTTTCCCACGAGATTGGGGGGAACGACGTGACCGGGACTTTGAAGTGGAACGACTCGAAGCTTTCTTGCGTTTCATTGTGCGGATTGTGAGGACACTGTCGCCACCGTTACAACGGCGACGGTCAAACTTTTCCGACTATCTTCGCTTGCCCTTCTTCGCTGCCCGCCGCCCGGCCTTCTTCGACCTGCGAACCGGTTTTCGGGCTTTCCGAGCCGGCTTCCTCGACGCTTTCTTTCGCGCCTTGACCTTGGGCCTGGGCTTCGCCGATTTCTTCTTCGGCTTCGCCTTCGGTTTGGCCTTCGGTCGGGATCTTGGCTTCGCAGCAGATGTCTCCCGAGCCGCCGGTTTGGGGGCGGCTGCGGCCTTGGAGGATGCAAGGAGGACGGCGCAGGACACCTCTCCGGAGGTTACCGCCAGAGGGCAGTACCAAGCCGTCTCCCCCTGCTCGGCCGTGATTCCATCTCCACGCGACTCGCTGAGAACCTCGGGGGGCTCGATGTCCACTTCCTTCCCCATCTGGGCCATTCGGGCGGCGACGTTTCCGCACACCACATTCATGAACTCTTTCACCGCATCCAGCGTCAACTCCGGCGACAGCTCGCTCGCCGGTTTTTCCAGCATGGCCGAGGCAATCTCCTGAATCTTGTCATCCGAAAGCGAAAGGACAAAGGTTCCGCCGAGGCCGCCGTTGAACTTGACGCCGAAGGTGGCGAGTCCGTGGCCGATTCTTCCCTCCGTTCTGGCGACGGTCTCCGCCTTCACGAGCACATTCGCCACGCGGCGCAGCAGCTTCGCCACGAGATCGATGTACACGTCGTACTGCCGGTGGTAGGGCACGTCCGATGGGAAGAACTCGCGGTCGGCCACATACTCCCTCTGGGATTCGTCGAATTCTCTGAGCTCCCGATCCAAAACGTCTCTCGTGAGCGCGCCCTGTTCAATCAAGAGTTCCCCGAGGAACCGGTGGTCGTTTCTCTGGACGGTGAGAAGCTCATCCACCTGGGCGCGCGAGAGATAACCCAGTTCGACGGCAATTTCGCCGAAAAGCTTGTCCTTCCGTTTCTGCTCCTCGTGGATGAAATGGGCCTGCTCTTTGGTCAAGTAGCCCTTGCGAACCGAGTAGTCGCCGATGCGGAGGTTATATCGCTGCTGCTCGGAGACGGCCTTCACGAGACCTTCGCGGGTGACGAGATTCCTGTGCAGAAGATGCTGACCGAAAAACTTCACTCCCAAGTTGCCTTTCGTAGCTATAGCTCCTTGACGGTCTTGAGGATCTCCTCGCCGCGGAAGGGTTTCGAGATCACGCCTTTCGCGCCGAGCTGGAGGGCCTGGAGGGCTTTGTTGCCCACGGCCCCCACCGATGAAATCATGACGACGCGGGCGTTTTTGTCCGCATCGAGAATCATCTTGAGCGCCTTGAGACCATCGAGAACCGGCATGACGATGTCCAAGAGTACCGCGTCCGGTTGGTGCGCCTTGTACATCTTGAGCCCCTCCGCCCCATTCGGGGCATGACCGACCACGTCGAATGTACCGTCGTCATCGAAGATTTTCTTGAGTTGGGTGAAAACGGACACACTGTCGTCAATGATGAGAACGCGCTTCTTTGCGGCTGCGGCTGGGGCTTCTTCCATTATTGATGCCGTAACTTATACCACAGGTGCCGATTGTCAAGTCAATTGCGGCTCAAGCAACGTCAGCAATTTGATTTCAAGGTTTGCCCCTTTACACGGCCACCGGTTTCCACTATCCTACCGCGCCATGACCCCACCACCCGCAACCGGCTCGCCTGGAGAGCCGAAGAGCTCTAAGCTCGACTTTTGCCATTTTTCCATGCTGTGTGAACATCACTTCACGGGGGAAGGCCATTTCCACGCCGTGAATTTTGAGACAGGAGCCGTTCTCCGGTCTCGTTTCAAAATTCATCGCTCAGAATCTCGCTCGGACGGGAAGGTATCTTCAGCCACCGCTCAAGCGATTCGTAGGGGAGCATCTTCAGATGCTCCCTCTTGTCGGGAGGGTCTGAAGACCCTCCCCTACTTGCTCCCTCTTGTCGGGAGGGTCTGAAGACCCTGGAAGGAAATCAGGCGCAGCTCGGCGGGTCCGCCAAGGTGGTCGCTGAGATCGTCGCGCAGGGCAAATCGAAGAAGGTTGTCGTTTTCAAGAAACGTCGCCGCAAGCGCTATCGCCGGTTCCGCGGTCACCGGCAACCGTTCACCACGCTCCTCATCAAGGACATTCAAGTCCAGTAGTCCTAGGCTATGGGAAGAAAGAAAGCGGGCAGCACAGGCGGTCATAACCGGAACAGTCCCGGTCGCCGCTTGGGAGTCAAGCGATTTGACGGTCAGGTCGTTCGGGCGGGAAACATCCTCGTCCGCCAGCGGGGCACTCGAATTCATCCTGGCTTGAATGTGGGACTCGGCCGCGATCACACGATTTTCGCCCTGATTGATGGCGTGGTGAAGTTCTCCCTGACCACCGCCGGACGACAGAAAGTCAGCGTCCTCCCGGCCGCCCAGCCCGCAGCCTGATCGGCCCTGGTCCTACGCGTGCCCCGCGCGTCGGACGTAGATCGGCAGATCCGTCAACTCCGACCGCCTTCGATATTGCAGATGTCCTTTGAAGTACGACTCGACCGCCACCCCTCTCTCTTTCAGGAGATCCAAGTGCCCCACCAGCCAGGAAAAGGTACTGAAATCGAGAGGGCCGTGTGATAGCCCATTCAGACCCGCGTGGACTTCGTGAGGGGACACGGCCATATGGGTCAATCGCGCCGCGATCGCGTTGGATTCCCGTTCCAGTTCACTGAGGACCGTTTCCACGCGCTCCTTGGATTTCTCCACCACTTTCCCATGACCGGGAAGGATCAGGGAGGGCGAAAGGTAGTAAACCTTCTTGAGTGACCGCCAGTATTGGGGGAAGGACCGATATCGGTGCCCATCCGGATCGAACATGACGGCGGCCACCGGGCGGGCTGCCCCCTGCAAGTGGTCTCCGGAGAACATGACATCCGCTTCATAACTGAAGAAGCAGGAGTGCCCGGGGGTGTGCCCCGGAGTCCGCACGACTTCCAGCGAGAAATCTTCGAATTCGATCATGTCGCCGTCGTCGAAACCGATGTCCACCACAAAGGGCGATGCCTGCCGGGCCTTCCTCGCCAGTCCCCGCAAGATGCGCTTCCGAGGCTCCGAGGGAAACCGACATTGCCGCATCAGGCGCGCGAGGCGAACAAGGCCCCGTTTCAAGGGAGCGGGATGGGTCTTGTATAATTCCATGTCGCCCCGATAGGCGCAAACCTGCGCGTCGGATAGATCCTTGATCCGCCGGGCCAGTCCGAAATGGTTGATGTGCGCATGCGTTAGGAGAACGCGCCGGACATCCTGGAGGGTGTACCCCAAGTTCTTGACTCCCCGGTCCAGCACCTCAAATGCTTCGTCCTGATCCGGGCCGGTATCCACCAAGGTAAGTTGCTCGTCCTCGATCAGGTAGACGTTCATGGAAAACCTTCGGTCCTTCCTCTGCGGATAGAGGGGCAGACGGATCAAATGAATCCGAGCGAGAATTCCTTCCCGAGTCCCACGGCCGGTTCCGAGTGTCATAGGCTCAAATTGTAGCAGAGGGCCTGCGCGGCGACCATTGGATCTGGCGCGCATTGACATCAAATATCGATTTCCCTATCGTAACCGGATGTTGCATTTTCTCTACAACCTCCTGATCTTCATTTTCGTCCTGAGTTTTATCTTTGTGTTCCTGACGTATTTCATTTTCCTCTACGAATGGGGCAATGCCACCCCCGAGGAGCGCAAGGAGGTAGAGCCCCTGGCCATCGGTCTGGCCTTTATCAAGGAGGTCTTTTACACCTACGTGCAGGCCCTGGGCCTTCCCCTCGGATATCTCCATTGGGAGAATCTTCTCAGCGTGAGCGCGCCCCGCAACTCTGTACCCTTTGTATTCGTCCACGGCTACATGCAAACCCCCTCCGTGTTCCTCTACATGCGATATCGGATGAAAAAGCGGGGTTGGGGGAAGACGTTCGTGGTCCACCTGAGACCCCGCACCGCACCCGTCGAGATTCTTGCCGAAGTCATCATGCGCAAGGTCGAGGAGGTCAAACGCATCACCGGCCAACCCCGCGTGGTTCTCGTCGCACACAGTCTCGGAGGATTGGCGGCGATGTACTACATTGAAAAACTGGGAGGCAGAGGCTCGGTGCACCGGGCCGTCCTCATCGGTACTCCGTTCCAAGGAACGAAGCTCTCGATCCTGGGGCTCGGGGCGAATGCGCGACAGATGCGATACAAGAATGCGTTTCTTTCCTCCCTTTTCGAGCCCAACATGCAGACCGGCGTTCCGGTGCTGGCGTGCCAGATCATCCCGGACAATCTGATCATTCCCAACCATTCGGCGTTACCCCCGTTCATGGCCAAGACCACGGTTGTTCGAGCCATGGGCCATCTGGGGTGCCTTTTTTCGGAGGAGCTCCTGGATGAGATCCTCAAGTTCTCCGACCCCCAGGATGGGGGAAGTGCCGCGAGTAGACAGGAGTCTGGAGCGGCCGAGGCGGAAACCTCACCGGCCCCTTCCATCGGAGCAAGCGCCGAACCCAAAGGACAGGAGTCCGCGGCGTAGCCGCCTCGTTCTCACCCGGGGCCCCGACAGATATCCCCATGACCCGCCTGTTCCACAAGAAACTGGTCATCGTTACCGGCAAGGGCGGCGTAGGCAAGAGCACCACCTCCGCAGCGTTGGCCGTACTGGCTCGGCGGAAGAAGAAACGACCCCTCGTCCTCGAGCTGACCGAGTTTGAAGCCATGCCCACCCTTTTCGGTTCCAAGAGAGGGCGAGCGAACGGCGATCTCGTCGCCGACGGGATCCGTTCGATGAGAATCATACTCGAAGAGGCGATCCCCGAGTATCTCACTTTGAAGCTCAAGATCCGCGCCGTCAGCGACATGCTCTACAAGAATCCGGTGGTCAAGTATTTCACGAAGACCGCGCCGGGATTTCAGGAACTCGTGGTCACAGGAAAGATCTGGTACATGGCGCAGGAGATGGCCAAGAACGGAAAGCGCCATCCCTACGACTTCATCATCTTCGACGCCCCTTCGACGGGCCACTGTCTTCAGATGTTGAAGGTTCCCCGGGTCGTTTCCCAAATGGTCCGCGTCGGGCCGATCGTCGAGGAAACGGAAGCGATGCACGATTTCTACCATGATCCTGACCGTTCAGGCATTCTTTTGGTTACACTCCTCCAGGAAATGCCGATCAATGAGGCCACGCAGATGGCGGCCTCGTTGAGGGACGATCAGGATTTGGGCATCGAATCGCTCGTCATCAACGAAGTATTCCAGGTCGACAAGGACGTGCTCGACGAGAAGGCCCGCGCGGCGTGCCCGGAGGGCGCCTCGGAAGAAGCTTGGGCTGCACTTGAAAAGGCCCGCCAGGATCTCGAAATGCTCCACGACGCTCAGGAGATTTATCGCGAGCGGCTGAAGGAGGAGGTCAAGGCACCCCAGGTCGAACTGCCGCTGCTCCTCAAGTCGCCGTTGGCCACCGAAGACATCGAAATCATGGCCGATGCCCTGGAGGAGAAATTCGAGTGACCTTCCTCGACAAACTCATCCGGCAGAAAGAGGTCATCATTTTCGGGGGTGGCGGCGGCGTGGGCAAAACGACCCTGGCCGCGGCCGTGGCGCTTCACGCCGCCGTGGAAGGACGGAAAACGCTGGTCATGACGATTGACCCGGCGAAGCGCCTGGCCGATTCCCTCGGCGTTCGCTCGCTCGGAAACGAAGAACGCGAAGTATCCCTCGATGAACTTTCCAAGAACGGCACGAAGCCCAAAGGCCAACTCTTCGCCCTCATGCTCGACCCCAAGAAGACGTTCGACGACATGGTCCGCAAGTTCGCTCCACGCCAGGAGGTGGTCGACCGGATTTTTGGAAACCGTTTATACCAGCAGATTACCACCACACTCGCGGGTATGTATGAGTATACGGCCATCGAAAAGCTCTACGAATTGCATCAGGCCCGAGAGTACGACCTCATCGTGGTGGACACGCCGCCCACCAAGCATGCGCTCGAATTCCTCGAAGCGCCCAACCGGCTCGTCGAATTCTTCCAGAGCGGCGTCGTTCGATGGTTTCTCCGCCCCTACGTCAGCATCGGCAAACTCGGATTCAAGCTCGTGGAGCGGGGCGCCGACCTGCTCTTCAAGATCTTCGAAGGCATCACGGGATTCAGCATCGTACGCGACGTTTCGGAATTCTTCATGGCCCTCGAAGACATTTGGGAGGGCCTCGCCTTCCGGGCCAAGGAATCCCGGGAGCAGTTGGAGCAGGATTCTACCGCGTTCGTCCTGGTGTCCTCCCCCCATCAGCAGAACGTGAAGGAGGTCCTTTTCTATCACGAGAAACTCCGCGAGGCCCGAATCCCGTTCGGCGGCTTCGTGGTGAATCGATTCCACTTCCCGTATCTCCCGAAAAAGGACAGGAGAAGTCTTTTGGACGATACGGAGAGGGCCATCGAAGAGCATTTGAGCAAGTCCTCCCAGCCCAAATACCGAAGGCTACTGGAAAACCTCCGGGCGATTGAAGACCTGTCAGACTACGATCAGCGCGGCGTGGACCTGATTCGCGAGGAAGTCGCCAAATCCCCCATCGTCTGTGTCCCGGCGCTTCCCACGGACGTCTACTCCCTCCCCACCCTCCACCGCCTCGCCACTCACCTCTTCGGCAACAACGGCAAGGACGCCTGACGGCGTCGGGGACTATTCAAGGGGAAGGGCAATGCTGAAGCCGGAGCCGCCGGCACCGGGCTTCTGACCACACAGCTTGGTCTTGCTGATCGGCTCGATCGAGCCCTTCGGATCGCCATGGCAGGTGAGGCACACCGGTAGGAAGTATTCGGGCTGAATGAGCCTGAGCGACCTCTTTCCGCGAAATGTTGTGATCTCGGAGTACGGCTCCCCTTTCGGGAGTTCCTCCTTCCTGAACCGCATGAGGATCTTCTCTTCCCAATCATCGGGATCGTTCACCGGGTTGTGGATGATTTCCCGGATGGACGTCAGCTTGGCGTACGCCCCCGGCATCTTGGCCGTGAATTTCGCCGAGGTTTGGCGCGCAAAGACCACGGGCAGGAAACCCTTGTAGGACTTCCCCTTTTCGTTGATGAGATGTTGCGCCTCACGGACCACCTCGTTCATGGACTCCCACAACAGTTTCACCACAGGCGGCATGGCCGCATCGCTCGGATCGATACTAAACAGCCTTTTCGAGCGCTCGATCGTTTTTTGCGCAAACACATCGGCCGTGAATCCCTTGTCGCCCAGATTCGGTTCATTGATGAGTCCCTGGTTTTCCGCAAGAACCTGTCGGGCGGCCGTCATGACCTGAGCCAGGAGGGTCGCCTCGTATTTCTCCTTGGCCGCCCGCTCCGCCGCCCCGGAAGGGCCCGAAGCCAGGATGAACAGACCGACCATAGCTGCGCTGACGAGTTTCTTCACGTTAGCCTCCTTGATTTTGTCGGACCCACCTGCGGTGGCCCTGCCTTTGAAGGATCGGGCAGCTCCTGCCTCGGTGCCTGTCCGGAACCGGCCGTGCCCTCGGAAGACGGCCTGCCCGAAGACCGAGCTGCCGTGCCGACGGTCGGTCCCCCCGCGATCGGTCCATCGCGGCGTGCAAAGGGTGGCGCATGGATCAGGCTCGCGGGCGGCTTCGGCGGAGGATATTTGAACCGTGAGGGGGCACTCCCCGCGCCGGGATTCGATGCCGCGGTTGCGGCCACGGCAGAAGGGCCCACCACGGGTCGGGAGGGCTGGGGCATCGCGGCCTGGGCGGTCACGGGCGCACCCGCAAGCACGAAATCGGGATACGCCTTCGCTCCATGTTCATGCACGTCGAGGCCGTCGATCTCTTCCGCCTCGCTGACTCGAAGACCGAAGAGCGCCTTGATCGCCGCAAAAAGCGCGAAGCCCCCGGCCACGCACACCAGGAAAACGGAAATTGATCCCAGCAACTGCACGCCCATGAACCGCCATGCAGCGACGTCTTGAAAATGGTACGCGACGCCCTGCTTCACGTGGAACACCCCCGTCAACACCGTGCCGAGAACCCCGCACACGGCGTGTACGGAGACGGCCCCCACCGGGTCGTCGATGCGAAGTGAATCGAGCGCCACGACGGCGTGCACCACCACGATTCCCGCGGTGAGCCCGATGCAGATACTCCCGGCCGGGCTGACGAAATAGCAGCCGGCCGTGATGGCCACGAGACCGCCCAGCGTTCCGTTAAGTGCCATGCCGATGTCCGGCTTTCCGAACTTGAGCCAGGAGGTGATCAAGGCCGCCACGGCGCCCATCGCCGCCGCCAGGTTGGTCGTCACCGCCGTGTTGGAGATCCCGTCCCAGTCCAGCCCCATCGTGCTGCCGGGGTTGAAACCGAACCAGCCAAGCCAGAGAATGAACGTCCCCAAGGATGCCAGCGGCATGGAGTGGCCCGGGATCGGATGGACTTTTCCGTCGCGCCCGTATTTGCCAATCCTCGGCCCGAGCATGATGGCTCCGCAGAGGCCGAACCACCCGCCCACCGAGTGGACCACGGTCGATCCTGCAAAGTCGACCATGCCGAGTTTCGCCAGCCATCCTCCTCCCCAGATCCAGTGGCCGATGACCGGATAGACCACACCGCTGATGATGAGGCTGTAGATCAAGTAGGCCCTAAAGGTGATGCGCTCCGCCACCGCCCCCGAGACGATGGTGGCCGCCGTCCCCGCAAAAACGAGCTGGAAAAACCATGCGCACAGTGTCGGGACGCTCGTCCAAGCCAGGGCCGGGTAGAGATCCCCCGTATCGGCTTTCGCGAAAAATCCGGTCCATCCCAGGAAGTCGTTTCCCGCGCCGAACATGAAGGCGAAGCCGACGGCCCAGAACGCCAGCGAGCTGATGCAGAAATCGAGGAGGTTCTTCATCATGAGGTTCACCGAGTTCTTCGCCCGGCAATAACCGCTCTCCACCATGGCGAAACCCGCCTGCATCCAGAACACGAGCATGGCCGTGATCATGGTCCACGCCGTATCCGCCATCAGCTTGTGTTCGCTGACCGATTCACCGTTGATCTTGCCGTCGAGGGCCCACGCGATGCCGGGCATAAGGATCATGAGCACGAGAACCGGGAAGGATCGAAATCTCACTTCACTCTCCTTTCGCCGCGCCGATTCCCGTATGGAACCAGGCGATGAGGGCCGACGCCAGGTCGTCCACCGGCACAATCCGGTCGACGCAACCCAGCAACACGGCCGATTGGGGCATGCTGTAAATGACAGACGTCTTTTCATCCTGGACCATCGTGCGACCCCCTCGACCCTTGATCGCCCGAAGGCCTTCCGCCCCGTCGTGTCCCATCCCCGTGAGGAGAACGCCCGCCGCGTGAGAGCCGAAAGCTTCGGAGACCGATTTCAGCGTCACATCGATGCAGGGTCGATAAGGATACAGGTCAACGTTTCCGTTGAGCCGAACCCGGCCGTCCGGTGCTACGGTGAGATTGGAGTTCCCTGGAACCAGCAGGGCGGCCGCGGCCTCCAGGTTGTCCCCATCTTGGGCCTCCCGAACACGGATGCGCGAGATTCGGTCCAAGCGCTGCGACAGAGGCCCGGTGAATTCCGGAGGCATGTGCTGGACGATGATCGTCGCCGCCGGAAAATGTTCGGGCAGACGGGGGATCAGCGCCTCCAAGGCCGAGGGCCCCCCCGTTGAGGCGCCGATCACCACGACGCACAGACCTTTCCCATTCAGACGAGCGGGGCCCGCAAGGGCGGCGGATGGCCGCCCGCCGATCGGCCCGGGCCGCGGCGTGGTCCCCCGCACGGCCCGGACCTTGTCCACCAATTCCTTCACCGTGCGGGTGAGATCGACGGATACCTCGCCGGACGGCTTCGACACAAAATCGACCGCTCCGGCCGCCAGTGCCTCAAGCGTTTCGGAGGCCCCTTCCCGCGTGTAGGCGCTCAACATGATGACCGGCGTCGGCCGGCGGTCCATGATCCTTCGCACCGCGGCGATACCGTCCATCACCGGCATCCGCACATCCATGACCACAACGTCCGGGCGGATTTGAAGAACCTTCTCGACGGCATCCTCGCCGTTCCGGGCCGCGTCCACGACCTCGATATCACCGTACTGGGCGATCTCTCGCTGGAGGGCGAGCCGCATGAAGTGGGAATCGTCCACGAGCAGGGTTCGAATTCTATCGGATGCCGTCACGAGGACTCCTCCTTTCCGTTGGCAGGCAGTAGGCTGGCGGCGCGGAGGATCATGATCAGGCGACCGTCCATCCGTGCCACCGCCTCCAGGAAGCTCCGGTGGACGCCGATCAGCTCGGCAGGAACTTCCGAGAGGGACGGCTTGGGGACTCGGATGACGCGGCTTAATGCATCCACGATGCAGCCGACCGTTCGTTTCCCACCGCCCCCTGCCGACGGAGATTCCACAAAAATAATGCGGGACTTCGGACCTGGCGAATCGGCACCCATCCCGAAAAGTGCGCGGAGGCTGACCACCGGAATCACTTCGCCCCGCACATCCACCATGCCGACCACCGCCTCGGGCGCGTGGGGGACCTGGGTGACGGCCTGCATCTTGTCCACCTCCCGAACGTCCTGAATCGGGAAAGCAAAGTCTTCATCCCGGACCCGAAATCCGACGAGCTGAATCATTTCCAAACCCGGCTGTGCCTGCGCTTTTTCCCGGTTTCGTCGCCTCATGAATTCACGCCTGGAGATAACGGCGCACGGTGGAGAGAAGCCGGTTGCCCTCCAACGGCTTGAAGATGTACTCATTCACCCCGGCCTCGAACCCCGCGGCGACATCCTGGTCCTGCTTGCGCGAACTCACCACGAGGATGGGCACCTCGCGGTAGCCGGGCAGCGAACGAACGTGCCGGGCGAACTCGATGCCGTCCATCCGCGGCATCATGATGTCCGTCACGATGAGGTCGAACCGCTCGGACTGCACCTTCTCCCACCCGTCAAGCCCGTCCTCCGCCATGAACAGTTGGACCTGCGCGCGTTCGAACAACTTTTCATACATCTTCCGGAGGACCGCCGAGTCGTCCACGACCAGGACCCGCGCCCGGCCCGCAGTCACGGCAGGGGTCGGAGGCGCTCCGGTCCGTTCGATCCCCGGCCCGCCGATCGCCGCTCCCTGGCTTGCCGCGTCGATAATCGATTGGATATTGAGAATCGGGACCACCCGCCCATCGCCCAGAATGGTTCCCCCGCTCAGGTGCTTCACCTTGAGGAGCACGTCGCCCAACGACTTGATGACGATCTCCTGCTTGCCCCGAATCCGATCCACGATCAATCCGATCCGGCTTTCCGCGGAGCCGGCCACGATCACGGGACGCTGGCGCCCATTGGACGGGGCCGGCCCGGAGGGGAGGGCGAGGACCGATTCCAGGCGGACCACAGGCAGCACGCGGTCGCGCAGGTGGATGACCTCCCTTTTCCCCACCCCTTTCACATTCTGCTCGGTGATCCCGATCGCCTCCTCCACGGAACTCAAGGGCAATGCGTAGGTCTGTTCGGCCACGCCCACGAGGAGGGCGTTGATGATGGCCATCGTAAGCGGCAATTTGAGCGTGAAACAGGTTCCCTCACCCGGCTCCGTATCGATATCGATCGTCCCGTTGAGCTTCGCAATGTTGAACTTGACGACGTCCATCCCCACGCCTCTCCCTGAAACGGCCGTCACCTCCTCTTTGCTCGAGAATCCGGGAAGGAAGATCAGGTTGAGGGCGGCGAATCGGTCCAAATGATCCGCCTGCTCCCGGGTGAGAAGCCCCTTGCGCACGGCGACTTCCCCCAACTTCGTGGGCTCCAATCCCCGCCCGTCATCCTCCACCTCAATGATGATGTGGTCTCCCTCATGAAACGCATTGAGGCGAATCGTTCCGATGGCGGGCTTACCCGATCTTTCCCGTTCCGCGGCGGACTCGATCCCGTGGTCGATGGCGTTGCGGACAAGGTGGAGGAGCGGATCGCTGATTTCTTCCACAATATTCTTGTCCAGCTCCGTTTCCTCACCACGAATTTCGATCACCACCTCCTTTTGCATGCTCCTTGAGAGATCGCGGACGAGGCGGGGAAACTTCCCGAATACCGTTTGGATGGGAACCATCCGAAGACCCATCAAACCCTCTTGCAGTTCGCCGATGACGCGCCCGAGGACTTCATTGGTGCGGCCGATGTCGTCCCGCAATTCGCCCGGCGCCAATTCTCCTGGATCGTCGCTCTCAAGAAGCCTTCTCAGCTCGGCCATCAGGCGGCGCGCCTGCGCCTGTGATCGTGAGCCCAAGGCCCCGTGGTGTACGCCCTCCCGGTCTGGTCCATTCACCACCGGCGCGGCTTGGCCGTTCGACTCGGGCAGGCGCGGCAAAACGTCCGACGCCATTCGCTCCCTGTCCATGGACACGGACGAGGCAATCTTCTCCACCACGGCGTTCGCCCACCCCATGCGCTCCAACAGCCGCAAGGCCACCGACACCTGCCGATCCAGCCGGCTCTTGTTGATGACGATCTCGCCCATGAGGTTCATGACTCGGTCCAACTTCTGAACGTCCACGCGGAGGCTCCTCATGCCTGCCGCAGCGGGCGCCGGCGTCCCATGCGCATCCCGCAAGCGTTCACCCCCACCCGCCACCGAATCGGCGGGCAGGCCCTGACCCTCCCCTTTCGAGGGGGAGGGGGTAGGCGCAGGCTTTACGCCTGCGTCTGAAGACGCACCCATAAAGGGTGCGGCTACCATCCCTTCCCCCATTGCCCGCCGCGGCGAACCGGCGGTCACGCCTTCGAGACGGAGGGCCAAATGGGAAAGATCCCTCTCCACGTGCCGCCCCTGGGCAAGGTTCGCAAGGTTCATTCGGAGTCCGTCCAGACAGGCCAGCATTCCGTCGGTTACCCTGGGCGTGACCGCAAGCTTTCCCGATCGCGCTCGCTCGAAAACGTTCTCCATTTTGTGGGCCAATTCGCCGGTCTTCCGCATTCCCACGGTGAACGAATTGCCCTTCATCGAATGTGCAATCCGGAAGATGCCGTTGATCAGCTCGTGATCCTCCGGCTGTTGCTCCAAGGTCATGAGCTGTAGCTCCAACTGCCCCAGGAGCTCCTGACTTTCCTCCACGTAGGCGTCCACGAGATTGGCATCCAATCGAACGGGGATCTCCTCGGTCGAAGGCGCTTCGGCGCCGGGCGGCGTTCCCTCGGCGGGAGACGGCATGCCCTCCACGGCGGGCGGCGTCGCGGCGGGAGGCGCGGTGGCTGCCGCGCGGTACTGCGAGACGAATGAGTCGACTCGCTCGTCGGCGGGGCTGGGAATCGCCTCACTCATCTTTTCCAGAAGTTCCAGAACGAGATCCACGGATTTCTTCACGCGGTCCAAGGTCGGCGGGCTGACCGGAACGCCGCGCGCCGCCACCTCTTCAACCAACTCCTGAACCTTCCTGCCCAGCTTGCGCGCCCCCTCGTTCCGAATCATGCCGGCGTTCACTTGGATCACGCGGCTCGACTCGACCAACTTGGACACGGTATCGGGCAGGCGACCTTCCACTGCCACTCCAAGCATTTCCAGGTTCTCGAGAATCGACTTTGCCGAGGCCATCGCTTCGTCTCTGAAAACGCAGGTCGTCGCCCAGTCCATGCGGCTCAGGAAGCTCGGCGCTCCCGGCGGAAGACCCGGATCCCATGGACCTCGCTTCGTTCGAGCCCGCACCCGAGATCCACCGTTTCGGCGTCCGACACCATGAGGGCGCCTCCCGGCGGAAGCACCTCGGCCAGCCGCCGCCAAAGCTGTTTCCGCGCCGATTCCGTCATGTAAAGGGATACGTGCCTGCAGAAGATGATTTCCCGGTCCCGGGGAAACGGATCGCACGCCAGGTTCAGCCGGCGGAATTGAACGTGGGTCCGAAGCCCGTCGCGCACTCGCCAATCCCCAACCCCTGCCGCCGGAATGAAATAACGGTCACGGATCTCCCTGGGGCAGTCCCTGAAATGATCCGCGCCGTAGATTCCCTTTCGACCGACCTCCAGTGCGGCCTCACAAATGTCGGTGCCGAGAACATCGATCCGGCTGTTCACACGATTTCCAAGCGCCTCCGCCGCCGCCATGGCCATCGAATAGGCTTCATCTCCCGTGGAACAGCCTGCACTCCAGAGCCGAATAGGGTCGGTGTCCGTCCGCGTCCCCGCTTGTTGAAGGATCCCACCGAGCGCCCTGAAGTGGTGCTCCGAGCGAAAGAATCCGGTTTCACCGATGGTAATCGCCTCGATCAGCCGGTGGTACTCCTCCTGTGTGGCGGACAACCGCCCGATTTGCCCGGACCATCGAGGGCCCGATTCCGCCATCCACCGGCCGAGCCGCCGTTCCAGGCGGCGGCGAACATTCGGCCAATCCTTCAAGGTGATCATGAGACCGAATCGCTCCTCGGCGAAGGCACGGATGAACATCTCGGCCGCGGGCTGGACGCGCCCTTCCACGTGGGGATCCGGCATCGGGGGCGCCTATGCCTCCTGGAGCGCCTTCATCTGCGGAGATTCCAGAATGCGGGCAAGGTCGAGGTAGACGAGCGGATGATCCCCCATCTGTTTCACGCCCTTCATGAACTCGGCCTCCGCGCGCCCGAGCATGGCCGGGGGAGATTCGAGCTCGGACAATTCCAGAGCACGCACCTGCGAGATGTGATCTGCGAGCGCGCCGAGCGCCTTGTTGCGAAGGGAAAGAATCATGATTTTTCCCCCGTTGACAACCGCCGTTTCGGGAAGATCGAAGAACCTCCTCAGATCGATGACGGCGATGATCTGCCCTCGGAGATTGATGACCCCCAGAACAAAAGCCGGGGTATGCGGGATGTGAGTAATGGGGACCAGATCGAGAACTTCCCGAACCTGCGTCACGTCGGTCGCATACTCCTGACCGCCCAGGTGAAAACAGAGAACTTTCACGCCGGCTGCGTCCGATGATCGACAGGAGGTTGCAAGAAGGCCCGACTCATACCATCACGTCCGTCCATTGTGGGACTGCCTCCTTGGCCCCCGCCCCAAGCGCCTCTGGACCACCGCCATTGGACGGAGCCGGCGCGAGCGCCCGCGGCCCCTGGCCGTCCACCTGGAAATGGCTGATGGCCGTTTCCAATTTCAGCATGTCGTCTTGGAGCGATTTCGTCTGATTGAGGGTCGACTGGCTGACCTTGACCGTTTCCTCAGCGGCGGATACGATGTTGTCCATCCTCTTCGCAACCTGGTTGGCAGAGCTGGTTTGGAGGGTCGTCGCCTTGGATATGTCCTCAATCGCGGAATTGATCGACGTGACGCCCCCCACAATCTCCTCAAGAATGCCCACAGCCGAGCGGACCACCTGCGTCCCCTTCTCCACCTCCTGGCTCCCCAGCCGCATGGCCCTGACGCTCTCATCCGTGTCGACCTGAACCTGCTCAATCAGGTTCGATATTTCCTCGGTGGATTTCGCGGCGCGCTCGGCGAGATTGCTGACTTGGTCCGCCACCACGGCGAATCCCTTCCCTTGCTCGCCCGCGCGGGCCGCCTCGATGGCGGCATTGAGGGACAGCAGGTTCGTCTGCTCCGCGATCCCCGAAATGACTTCCACGATCTTCCCTATTTCTTTTCCCCGCCGGCCGAGCTCTTCGATGCGCGAAGCCGTATCCTCCACGGCCCGTTTGATTTGAAGCATCGCTTCCTCCATCTGATGCATGGATTTCCCTCCGAGGCTGGCCTTCTCATGGGTATCCCTCGTGATCTTTACGGCTCCCTCGACCGTGCGGTTGATGAGCTGGATGGACGAAGATAATTCCGCCACCGCCTGGGCCACCTCCCCCGCCTGAGAGTTCTGGCCGCTCGCCGCCATGCTGACCTGCTCCGAGGCCGAGACGATATCCTTGATGACCGTGCCGACCAGCGCTGCCGTCTTGGAAACCCGGCCGATCAGCGCGCTGAGGTTGGTCAGGAGATCGTTGATGCCCCGACTGAGTTGACCCATTTCGTCCTCGGATTCAATTTGAACCCGCTGCGTCAGGTCACCCTCCCCCACGGCCTGCACGCGCTCCAATACGTGATTCACCGCCGCCTGAAGGTATTCGCTCCGCTCCCGCTCCCGCTCCAGGTTCAGGCCGATCTGCTCGACCATGTCGTTCAGGCTTCGGGCCAGGATGGAGAACTCATCCGATCCCCGTGCCTCTACCCGCTTGGCCAGGTCACCCTGCCGGATGGAAAAAGCGGCATCCGTAAGGTCCTGCACGGGCCGCACGATCATCTTCCTCAGGAGGGAAACGCAGACGACGGCCAGGACGAGTGTCGCGAGCAGCAGCACCAGCACGATGATGCCGATCGAAGACATCGTTCCCACGCGGTCCCGATCGTTGGCCTGGATGGTTTCCTGCAGGGTGTCGGTCAGTTCCTTCCTAAACGCGGCCAGGATCTCGGTCGATTTGGAATCGAACACGGCGAAGTCCCGCTCGATCTTGCCTGAGAGTTCGGACGCCTCCTGTTGGGAGCTTTGCAGTCGGGCGGTCTTCTCCGCGCCAAGCCGGCCCTTGAACGCCTGCTCGGCGGAAAGGGCTGCGATCTCCTCTTGGGCCGTTCCAAGCCGGCTGATCTGTGCCAGGAGTTCGTCGCTCAGGTCGTGGGCCTCCCGGACAATCTCCGCCGCCCGCGAAGCGTAACGGGCGGGCAGACCTTTCGGAACGAGACCCTCGGTTTCAGAAAGGGCCGAGGCCGTGGCATCTCGGAGTTCTTGGAGGTGACCCATCAGGTGCCCCGCGGGGTTCAGCCTCTGGGCCTCCACCATCGTTTTTTCCAGTTTCAGGGCCGCTTCCACCCGACCCAGCGCGTCCACGGCGGGCCGTTGGACCGAGACGACGTTGGTGAGGTCCGATTTCAGCTTGAGGATTCCCATGTAGGTCGTAATGCCCATCACCAGCGCGAGCATCCCCAGGGCCCCGAAGGCGAGGACCAGCTTCTTCCCCACCGTAAATCCGCTGATTTGCCACTCGCCTATGTCTGTTTGAGTCACCGGCATGGATACCTCCCTTTGGTCCGCATTCGCTATTTCACGCTTCTCACCACGTAGGCCTGGACCTTCTCCGATTTTCCCTTCAAGGTAAGCGGAGGCACCTCGTCCACCTCCACTTCCGAACGGACCTCGTCAAGCGTGGCTTGGCTGATGAGCACGCCGCCGTGGGGGGCGGCCGATTCGAGCCGCTGCGCGAGGTTCACATTGTCGCCGATCACGGTGAAATCCCGTCTCAAGAAACGGCTGCCGATATCGCCCTGAATGACCACGCCTGTGTTGATCCCCACGCGCATGTTGAACGGCGTGGCCCGGCCCTTGTTGAAGTCCTGGAGCGCCGCCTGCATGGTGAATCCGCTCCGAACCGCCCGAAGCGCTCCGGACGCTTCCGAACTCTCCTCAAAAACAGCCATGATCGCGTCGCCGATAAATTTGTCCACGATGGCATCGTGCTCCCGCAAGATTTTCGTCAGGAGATCGAAATAGTCGTTGAGGAGGTCGACGACTTCCCGGGGCTTGAGCCTCTCGCAGGTGGGAGTGAACCCGCAGATGTCGCTGAAGAGGATCGTCAACTTTTTCTCATCGGCCCGCAGGGCCATCGGAGAGGATTTCTGCGCGGCCACCTCTTCGGCCTGCTTTAGGGCCGCCTCCGAAAGGTAATGCTTCATCGCCTCCTTCTCGCGCTGAAGCCGACGTTCGGCGAGGAGCCGCTCCACGATCACGAGAAGTTTGTCCACCTGGAAAGGTTTGGTGATGAAGCCGGCCAGACCCGCCCGCGTGGCGCGGCTGAGTTCGGCCTTGCTGTCGCGCGCCGTCATCATGACTACCGAGATGGCCTTCGTCTCCTCTTTCTCCTTGAGACGGGCCGCGAGTTCGAGTCCGTCCATCCCCGGCATGTTGAAATCCGTGACCAACACGTCCGGCTTGAAGGAGAGACACTTCTCGTACCCTTCGCGGCCGTCGCGCGCGATATCCACGGTGAAGCCCTGTTGCGCGAGGCCAATCCGCACCATCCCGCGAATCAGATCGGCATCGTCGACGACCAGAATCCGTTCCCGACCCCGGAGCTTCATGGATTCGAAGTATCGCCGGACGAGGTCGAGGAGTTCCGCCTTGTCGAGCGGCTTGGTGAGATAGTCGTTCGCGCCGGCCTCGAAGCCCTTCTCCACGTCGATGCCGCCCGAGAGGGACGAACAAATGATGACCGGCATGAACTCCAGGGTCGTTTCCGTCTTGATCTTCTGGCACAGTTGATAGCCTGTCATCTTGGGCATCTCGATGTCCGTGATGACGAGGTCCGGCCTGAACTGCCGGACCATCCGGACGCCCTCCTCGCCGTCGTATCCGTGGAGGACGTGATACCCGGCGGAGGACAGAACATCTCCCAGATCCTTGTGGATGACGCGACTGTCGTCCACGAGGAGGATGGAGCGCCCGTGAGCGAAGATGGTCTCAACGAGAAGCGAAAGCTGTTCGGCCTCGAAGGGAATTCGGATGAGATACCGGATTCCGGCCTCGCTGCACCGCTCCCCCAAATCTTCGCCCGCGACCATCACCACGGGCAGTTCTTGGAATCCGTTCATCTTCCGGATCGAATGGAAGAGCTTGAAGCCGTCTTTCGTATGAAACTGGTCCTGGAGCATCACGAGGTCCGGGCGATATTCGGAAATACGGAGGAGCATTTCGTCGCCATCCTCCGGGACGGCGATCTGATAGCCCTTTGGCTTGAGCGCATTCTCGATAAGGGCAGCCATGGCCCGACTGCCCATACCCAGCATGACTCTCCGCCCTGCCTCCGCCCCTGCATTCATGACTTGCGTGGTCCAGATTATAGGAAGTGGAAAAACCGCTGTCAACACGCAAGGTTGCGCTAGACCCAGGATCGCGAAAGTCCAGGGCCGGGGTGTTTTTCGGGTTAGGGTGTCAGAAGAAAATCACGCATCGCGGGATTGACTTGGTCGGGGTCCTCTTCGTGAGGCGAATGGCCGGCGTTGTCCACTACCAACATTCGTGAATTGGGGAGGAGGACGTTGAGCTTCTCGCCCAAGGCAAGCGGCACGGCCCGATCCTGCCTCCCCCACACGATCAGAACCGGTTTCCGATGGCCGGCCAGCGTGTTCACCGTTTCGGTCAGCCCGCCGAAATCCATCTTTCGAAGGATGCCCAGAATCGATTCGCTCGACCCCTTGATGCTCATCGGAGCGATCACGGCATCGACGTAGTCGTCCGTCACTTTGTTTTGATCGTAGAACCAGAAATCCTGGATGTTTCGACGGAACAAGGCCCGGCCCGGGAGCGCAACCAGGAACTCTCCCAGTTTCGGCGCCCCGAACGCCTTGGCGGTCAGCGGCAACGGGTTGGGCAGTCCCGCTGCATCGACCAGCACAAGCTTGTTCACCCGCTCGGGCCACTGAGCCGCCACCATCATGGCGGTGCCGCCTCCCATCGATTGCCCGATGAGATGTGCGGACGGGATACCCATGGCGTCCATGAAATCCAAAACCTGTTGCGCGTAGATACCGTAGGAATACGGCGCGCCAGGGATACGCGTGCTGTAGCCCCACCCATAAAGGTCAACCGCCAGCGTGCGAAACGACGTGGCCAGCGCTTCCTGCGTCCCCCGCCACATGACGGTATGAAAGAGAAATCCATGGATCAGGATGATGGGCTCCCCCTGCCCCTTCTCGATGAAATGCGTGCGGAACTCTCCCGATTGGACGAACGATCCCGGCGCCAGAGATTGCACACGATCCCACGGCACGGTGTCGCGCGGCCGGAATTTCGGAAGCGCAAACACGGCGCCCGCGATGACAATGACGACCAAGAAGAACCCGATCCAGCCCAGTTTCATGCACACCTCCCCGGAAGTCGCGCCGTCAGCCTCCACTCGATGAAAGACCATTCAATTCGTCGACCACCGCGAAAAGATCGCCGATCGAATAGAAGTCGACCGTCACAAAATTCGGCCGCCGACCACTTTCGCCCCAGCACTGTTTCGCGCGATCGATCAACAACGGATTGAAGTTGACCTGCTCGGCCAGGGACGGATGGGCGATGGGACTCGTCAGAAAATGGTTCATTATGAAGAGCGAGTTTTCCGGCCTTCCCCGGTTGATCTTGCAGGTGAACTCCCCCGCTGACTCGAAGTGATAGTGGGTTTCCCACGCGTACTCCCACACGTCGTGGTACCACGGAAGTGCGCCTCCGTCAAAATCCGTGAAGACGACGAGGCGATCCCCACTGCGGATCATTGCCTCCAAGGTGGGCCACGGGGCGCCGGGAGTCTGTGCGTGCACATAGCCGAGCAGCCCGCTCTCGACGAACGACGCTTCGATCTCGGCCGCTCCGACATTCGATTCGAAAATGATCGAAAGGATTTCGCTCGGATGGCGGTCCATGAACGCCCGGATCTCCGCCAGTCCCTCCGCGAGCGACTTTCGGCCGAATTCGCACCGCGCATGACAAAGGTAGGGCTCACCGCGGTACTCGTGAACGTCCAGCATCATGCCGCGAATCCCGTCCTCGAGCTGGCGGGAGATCCCGTGCTCCTGGTTCGGCCCGATCCAACCGTCATCGGCATTCGACATCGCGTTGTGGGCGGTAGCATACGAGACCTCATCAAACCGGCGAAAACATAGATCCTTCGACCCGTTGCACGCCGCGGGGTGCTCCTCGCGTGTGCAGCCGCCCACCCTCATCGCCGCAAGCACCAGGGCCAGGGCCCAATGAATCCGGCGCAGCGAATACGCGTGGAGGATCAAGGGGTTGTGGGGTAGCCGATTCGCAGGGACAACACGTTCATGTTCCTCTGGGAGCGTACCGATTCTAGAAAGTAGAGGACATCGTGACGAACCATGGACTCTCCTTCGCTTGGCAAATCAAAAGATTTCTCCGCAGACAGGTCGCGCGCCTCGAAGAGATCCGCAACCAAGCCGAAGCCGACCGGATCGAACGCGAGATCAACGCTCACAATCGCCTCGCTTTCTCCGAACGCCCCGCGACTTTGCGCTGGGCACGCGCCGGCGCGTAGCTTGCATGACGTTTCCACTCGCCGCCCCGCGAGCGTAGCTCCAAGGGTAGGGCCTGCCCCCCGGGCACCATCCTCCCCGGGCGTCGCCGACGCTTCGGCGGCCCCTGCTTGACCAACTTTTCTTTTCGCGGTCGTGGCATGGCTTTGATGGCCGCCTCCCGCACCAGCGCTTGGGACCGCGTCATGCCCTTCTCGACGTAGACCGGCGCCACCGGTCTTCTCGACCTCGCATAGGCCGAGCCCTGACCCCGGTTGTGCTGCTCGATTCTCGCCTCCACATTCTTTGCAATCCCCGTGTAAAGAGAGTCATCCGCGCACCGCGCGATGTAGACAGACCACTCACGCCGCCCCTGCCTCGATCGGGCGATCATCACGCGAATCATCCGCAGGTAGTTCCGTTCCATACCGTATCTCGGTTCCAAGGAGTATTGTATCCTTTCGAGGCGTCATGAGAATCGGTATTGATCTCGGTGGGACGAAGATCGAAGCCATCGCGCTCGGGGGAGGAGGCGAGACTTTGGACCGCCGCCGCATCCCCACACCTCGAAATGACTACGCAGGCACCGTTCGCGCGGTTGTTGAACTCGTCCAAGGGATCGAATCGCAAGTGGGAGCAACCGGAACGGTGGGCGTTGGGATTCCCGGAATCGTGTCGCCGGCGACGGGTCTCGTGAAGAATGCCAACTCCACGTGGCTGATCGGCCACCCGTTGGACCGGGATCTGTCCGACAGGCTCGATCGCCCCGTCCGACTGGAAAACGACGCGAACTGCTTCGCCTTGTCCGAGGCGACCGACGGCGCGGGGGCGGGAGCGGCGGTGGTATTCGGTGTCATCTTGGGAACCGGGGTGGGCGGGGGAATTGTGGTCGACGGCCGTGTGATTTCCGGTGCGAACGCGATCGCCGGGGAATGGGGCCATAATCCCCTGCCCGCACCCCGGGACGACGAGCGGCCCGGCCCGCCCTGCTACTGCGGCCGCAATGGCTGCATTGAGACGTTTCTCAGCGGTCCAGCCCTGGAGAATCAATATGCGGAGCGGTCCGGCGCTCACCTCAAGGCGGACGAAATAGCCGCACTGGCGATGTCCGGGAACTCCGGCGCGGTTCCGGTCCTCTCCCGATATGCCGAACGCCTGAGCCGCGCCCTTGCCGGCGTGATCAACATCGTCGACCCCCACGTCATCGTCCTGGGCGGCGGCGTTTCCAACATCGAGTCGCTTTGCGACGGCGTTCCCCGTCTTTGGGCTTCCCATGTGTTCTCCGATCACGTCAATACGAAGCTCCGGCGCGCCGTCCACGGCGACTCCAGCGGCGTGCGCGGCGCCGCCTGGCTCTGGCCCGCCTCCCGCTGACATCCGGGCTGCCACCGGGGGATCGCCCGAGTCGCTTGACACGCGCGAATTCGAACCTTAGGATTAAACGGAATATGTATTCCGTTTATATCGCCGGGCGCCCTCATGGGTCGTAGAACCGCCAAGCAGTTGGCCGACAGCCGGCGGAACATCGTGGCCGCCGCCGAACGCCTGTTTGCCGGAAAGGGATTTGCCCGCACACAAGTCGCTGAGATCGCGCGGGCCGCCGGCGTCGGGATCGGGGCGTTTTACCGTCAGTTCTCCGGCAAGGAAGAACTGCTGAGCCTGATCCTCAGCGGACTCTTCACCGACATTCGCGCAAGGGTGAAGGCCATGCGGGCCGACATCGTTCAGCAAACGCCGCTCGAACAATGGAGGGTAATCCAACAAACCTTCGAAATCGTTTTCGACGTCTTCGCCTCCCACCCCAAGGTCACCCTCACGATGCTTCGCTCAGGCTACGGGATGTCCACCAAGGTCGAACAGATGGTTTGGAAATCCCTCAACCAACTGGCGGACGACGTGGCCGCGGATGTCGTGAAAGCGCGAGGCGCGGGTCTGCTGGAGATTTCAACGCCCAGATATGTCGGCGATGTCATCGTCGGCATGGTCCTTCATCTCTCGCACCGGATGCTGGTGGACCGGGCCTTCACGGCCGCCGAGGCTGCCCGATTCTGTACCCGCTTCACGGTGGGCGGACTCCTCGGCTTTGCCCCACCCGCCGCTTTCCAGCGAATCGCGCCCATCGTGCTCGAATTGAATGCCTGCGAGAGGCAAAGGAGGCAGAGATCTTGGCAGCCATAACGTTCGACTCCGTTTCCGATGGAGACCCGCTCCCAACCGTCCAGTACACCGTCAGTCAGGAGACCTTCTGGAAGTTTGCCGTCGCCTCCTTCGACTATAATCCGGTTCACTGCGACCCGCAGTGGGTCAAAACCGCCCGGCCCTTCACACTCGACACGACGGTGGGACACGGAATGATGACCGCAGCCTTTATGTCGTCCGTCCTTACGCGCTGGATGCTCCCGAAGGTCCTCAAGATCCGAGTCGGCCTGGCCGAGTACGAAGTCGTCTTTCCCGATTGAAGTCGGTGAGACGATCCATATCAGGATGAAACCGCACGATCGATTCATCAAGCGGGGCAAATACCACCTCCAATACAAGGTGGATTTGTACAACCAGGACAACGTCCTAAAGGTGGAAACGGTTACCACCCTCATCCTTCCCAGGGACAGGGAGAGCATCCGGAAATTCCTCAAGGGTGAACGAGGTCTCGATGACTGATCGCTCCACCCGGCTATCGGCTGCCAATGGAGCCCCCAGGTCGGTTCACCCCAGACCCGCGAAGGGAAATTGGCTGATTTACGGCGCCAACGGCTTCACCGGGGGAATGATCGCCCGTCGCGCCGCGAAGGAGGGACTTGCCCCCACCCTCGCAGGACGGAATTCCGTGGCGCTACAGACCCTGGCTTCCGAACTGGGCCTCGAATGGCGCGCGTTCGATCTTTCCGATTCTCAAACGATCCGGCGGGCTCTTGCGGATTGCCGTCTCGTCCTGCACTGCGCAGGGCCCTTCAACCAGACCTGCAAGCCGGTGTGCGATGCGGCGATTCAGAGCCGATGCCACTACCTCGATATTACCGGCGAAATGTCCGTCTTTGAGTATCTGCGTACTCAATCGGACGCCGCGGCTCGCGCCGGCGTCATGCTTCTGCCGGGCGTCGGGTTCGATGTCGTCCCCACCGATTGCCTGGCCGGCCGCCTGAAGCGGGAAATGCCCGATGCGGTCCGTCTTGAATTGGCTTTTGTGGGTCCGAACAAAGCGGCCTCGGGATCCGTCAAAACGGCATTGCACCAACTACCGTACGGCTCGCAAGTCCGGGAGAATGGGCAAGTCAAGACGATCCCCCATTTCAGCCGGAAGCGCACGATCCACGTTGCAGGCGTCGATTACATCGTCTACTCCATCCCCTGGGGGGACATCGTCACCGCGTTTCATTCAACGGCAATCCCCAACATCATGGTCTACACCGGATTCCCGAAAGCTCAGGAACTTGCACTGAAATGGTCTCTGCCCCTTGCCAGGGTGCTCAGAAACAAGACCGCGATGAAAGTCGCGGAGTCCGTCGTGAAGTTGATCGTTCCCGCTCCGAGCGCCGACTATTTCGCGCATGCGCGCTGCCAAATCTGGGGTGAAGTGCGAAATGCGACGGGACGCGACATCAGCGCATCGATCGAAACGCCGGACACGTATTCCCTGACGGTCTCCACCGCCGTCCTTTGCGCCAAGAGGGTTCTGGAGGGTTCAATCAAGCCGGGATTTCAGACTCCATCCCTTGTGTTCGGCCCGGAATTCATTTTCGAAGTGGGCGGCACCGTCAAGGTGGACTACTTCGGGGAATAGATCGGTGGCCCGGCACAGTTTCAACGGCTACTTCGACGGGAAGGTGGTTCTCATCACGGGAGCCACCGGAGGTCTCGGATCGGAAGTGGTCCGGCAGCTCGTCCAAACCCAGGCGAGAATGATTCTGTCGGACAAGGGACCTGATCCACAGTACCGGAACGCGCGAGTCCTGGCCTATTTCCCCGCCAACCTGGCCTCACGCGAGGGCTGCGAGGCGTTGGTTCAAAGCTGCCGCTCCGTCTCACCCGTCATCGACATTCTCTTCAACAACGCCGGCCTGGCATCGGTGGGATTTTTCGTAGACGTCCCCGACGATAGGTGGGAGGAACAGATCAAGGTGAATCTCATCGCACCGATGATGCTCACGAAGTTGATGCTTCCGGACATGATCGCAAGGAGATCCGGCCATGTTGTGAATATCTCGTCCGTCGGCGGGCACGTGGGGTTGCCCAAGACGGCCACCTACGCCGCGACCAAGTTCGGCTTGAGAGGATTCGGAACGGCCCTCCACGGGGAAGTCGACCCACACAACATTGTCGTCAGCAATGTTTACCCGACTTTTACCCGGACACCGATCTTGAATTCCGATCGGTTCGGCTACACCCAGTCAAAGGACATGCCTGCGTACTTGATTGACGACCCCGAAAAAGTCGTTCGTGCCATTCTCAACGGTATTTCGAGGAAAAAGGTTCACATCTTTCCGAGCGGCCGCGCCAAAGCTATTGGCCTGCTGGCCCGGATCTCTCCGAACTTCACCGCCTTTCTCACGCGGCGACTGGCCAAGCAGGTAGACTGACACCGAAAGCTGCCACCCGCGAAGGGATCGCCGCAAAAGCGGGGATTTGGTAGCCGCAGGCTTCAGCCTGCGTCCGAAGACGCACCCGTTTGCCCAGGCTCACCCCGGAGCAGGGTACGCCGGCAGGGTGGAGAGCCTCGTGTCTTCCACCGCACCTCCCACGGTGAAGTGATAAAGCGTTTGGAACCGGCACCCCTCGACCCCGATCAACTCGTGCAGCGAATCGTCGAAAAAGCATCCAATCCCGGTGGCCTGTACCCCCGCCGCCTCGGCCTCGAGATAGAGGACCTGACCGATCGCGCCGGCCTCCCAGTGGAGCCGCCGATAGAACCAAGCCCCCCTCTCCCGCAATGGTTTTTCAAACTCCGCCAACATGGCGACCGCGAATGCGCCATCCGACGCGATGTCCTGTCCACAGCTCACCGCGGCCGCGTCACTCCGAACGTCTCCCTCTTCTAGAAGGTAGAGCGGCATTTCCACCGGAGAGCCTGCGGCCTTCGTCCATCGGAATCCATCGGACATGGATTCCTTCAGCACCTTGAGACGAGCGGGATCGCGGACCAGACAATAGAGGCCGGACGGCAGACCCTCCACGCGGTGCACGAAGAGAACCAGATCGATGGCGGGTGGCCAAGGCATCATATCCCACGGCGCCCGATCCCCCATCGGGAGCACACGGTGGAGGACCAGAAAGAACTCTTCCGCCGTGAGTCTCGTGGAACCATCCATCGCAACGGCACTCCGGCGACGGCGAATCACCTCCGCCGCACTGAGATTCCGGTTCGGAGACAGGCCGGGAAGCGGGCGGCGCACCCCGGGTTTCGGTCGGCCCGCCGGATGTCGGACGGCGCATGCCGCGGTCACGCCGTCGATGACGGGCCACGGATGGTGCTCCGTGCTCAGTCGGTTTGCGCGCCCGAACCATTGAGCGGCACCGTCGTGCCGAAGAACTTCCAAGGCCGTCCCCTTCGCAACCGTCGCCGACGGCTCAGAGGTCGATATCCGCGCCAACACGGCTGGTTCTTCTCTCTCGGCGGGATCGAACTCATCTGAACGGTCCAGTCCCAGAAGTCTGGAAAGCACCGCATCGTCGATCGAATCGTCCAGCACCATCGACCAACCTTGCAGGGCAGCCGAGATTCGAACGGCCGCGATCGCATGACCCATGTCGTGCTGGCAGTATCGGTAGGCCCTTTCGCCGTACTTCCACGCCTCCCTCCAATGAATCGAGGTGAGGCCGACCCAGATACTGTCTACACCCGGTCCGTTGGAAGGCAGCGGGAATTCGATCGGCCATTCGCACCGAAGCTCCAACGCGTGGACCTCCGGGGCGTAGTGATATAAGGCCGTCCGCCCGGTGGGTCCGTCAACCCGACTGGAGAGGATGTAAGCCTCTGTCGGATGAAGATTGCCGCTGGAAGGATTGACGCGGAGTGCCCAGGTGGATCCTTTGAACGATTTCCACGCCGAGAGCGCCAGGGAGAAGTAGAACAACTCGGAGATCGTTTCGAGGGTCAGTCTCTTCGGCGAAAACCGTTTTCCAGAAAAGAGGTCATCATACGCAGGCGAGCGGTTCGCGTCCGGTATGGGCAACCTGATGAGCGAACTCCCCTCATACCTCCGGAACGGGTTTGGCTGTGTGTCCCAATCCAAGTAACCCAGCGAGGCCGCGTGGCGATGGGGAAAATGCTTCGTCCGCTCGTGATAGGCGAACACCTCATCGAGCGCATCCGGGTTCGGCCTCACCGAGGTCTCCATCCGCCGGAGAAGGACTTCTACTCCACCTCGGAGCAGAATGGTTCTGAATCGCGGGGACGGGTGGGAAAGGAGACGCTTTCCAGTTCTTCCACCCAGATCAGTCGGCCCTCTTCGTAGCCCGCGCTCCGAATCCGCCCAGCCCCTCTCGCAAACACCTCTTCGAATTCCGCTTCCTGGCTCGACCATCCATAGGGCTTCGACCGGCGCACAAGCGCTCCGGAAAACTCCCCTGCCCGGACTTTCACCGGCGCAGAGGCTGGCAGCACCTGGTAGCGCCACGCCACCTGCGAACCTGGCAGAAACAAGTCGGCCAGCACCGACCGATAGGCATGGGGGTAGACGCCCCCGCTGACGGAATCCGTGAGCCAGCATCCGCTGCCGGTCCACGAGGTCGCTTCAATAGCAGACCCAGGTAGGTACGGTTCCAGACTCTGACACGTCACGGCGCGATTTCCGATCTCCATCGAATCAAAGAAGGTGAAACCCGAACGGCCGTCCACAAGATAGCTTGCGAGCGCGTCCATTCCCTCCCCACTCCGCGTTATCCAAGTTCGCACGGCCGGTCCCTCTTCCACTCTGAGTTTGGCCACCCACTCCACCGCCTGCGTGTCGGCCCTCCCGCTGAAATAGCGTCGGCGATATCGGCGTATCGTGCCGGCGGGGGCCAAGGTAAAGTCTCCGCCGAACTTTGATCGAGGGCAGTAGACACGCTGATACACCCACCTTTGGAATGCCATCTCGCAATGATCGGTAGGATCGCCTCCACGGACGTTTTCAAAACATCGCCGGACCCCCGCGAGAACTCGGTAGGCTGAGTGGCCCTCTGAGGTCGTCCCCGCGGCCCACCCGGCTCCGGCCGCAAGCAACCCGAGAATGCCCAACCCTCCGGAAAATAATCGTCCGATCACAGTTCTCCCAATGATGCCCATCGCCGCCTCTAAGAGGCATTCTACCGCACGGTGCCGACAATCGCACCACGCCCCGGCGAACTCTCCATGGTAGACTCCCGCGATGGATCAGCCCGTATTCGACATAGCCGCATGGGGCAGGAGAGGCAAGCGCCTTCACACTCCTTGGGGGGGCGTTTTCGGGCTGGACGAAGGCCGCCGGGATCTTCCAATCCTCGCCATCCTCCACGGGTTCCCTACGTCTTCGTACGACTTCCACCGTGTGTTGCTGTCCCTGGCCGAGCGGTTTCGCGTGGTGATTCACGATCACCTTGGTTTCGGACTTTCCGACAAACCCGCCGATTTCGGCTACTCGCTCATGGAACAGGCGGACGTCGCCCTCTGTGTCTGGAGGAGTCTGGGCCTCAAGCGGGTCCATCTCCTAGCGCACGACTACGGCACGAGCGTGGCCACGGAGCTTCTCGCCAGGCGTGAAGCCGGTCTACTGCCCATCGAGATCGATTCCGTAACTCTCTGCAACGGAAGCGTGCATATCGAACTGGCCCATCTCACCTGGGCACAGAAAGCGCTCCGGAGTCCCCGCATCGGGCCGCTGTTTGCACGGCTCGGCAGCACACGGGTGTTCAGATCCCAGATGCGGCGGATTTGGGGCGACCCCTCCAAAGTGGAAAAGGGGGACATCGATGCCATGTGGTCGCTTGTTTCGCTCAACCAGGGACGAAGACGCCTCCCCCAGATTTCACGCTATATCGATGAGCGATTCCGATTCCATCGCCGATGGATCGGCGCCTTGGAGCGGCTCAATCTCCCTGCGCACATCTTGTGGGGAAGGCGAGATCCGATCGCGGTTCCGGCCATCGCGGAAAAACTGGCTGGGGAGATCCGCGGGGCGCGCCTCACATGGCTGGAGGCGCTTGGGCACTACCCGATGCTGGAATCGCCCCCCGAGTGGTCCGCGGCAGCGCTTGAGTTCCTGCTCAGCGTGCCTGGCCGGCGAGGATGAGGCCGGGCGTGCCGTCGATTCGACGCGCCTCCGTCTTCACCAAGGGCAACTCGGATAGTAGCTTCCGCGCGTCGTCCAGATCCAGTCCCAACCCGGCAACGTAGGTCCGGAAAAACGACAGCGCCGGTGTTTTCAGGATCGATGGGATCCGCCAGGCGTTCACAAATCGGCGGGCGTCGTCGAGTCGGCACCCCCGATCCGCTTCCATCACCAACAAGTATCCCCCCGGTTTCAACACCCGCACACACTCTTTCAACCCCTTCAACGGGTCCGGCCAGTGCTTGATCGATGCCGAACTGAATACGCCATCGAAAGTCCTCCGCGGGAACGGCAACTCGAGCGCCGAGGCCCTCAGTCCCCGGAAACGCGGGTTCAGCCGCTTTGTTCGCTCCCGCGCTCTTCTGACCTGCGAAAAAGCCAGGTCCAAGCCGGTCACTCGAAGCGACGGAAATCGCTTCAGAACGTCCGAAGCCATCTGGCCGCCCCCACAACCCACTTCGAGCACATGGCCCGAGCCGGGAATACGATCCTCGAAAAGGCGGATCATCTCCCGCATAAGATCCAGAACAGCCGGGGCGACGAGGTGATCGTATCCCCAAGCCTCAACGGCGCTGTAAGGAGCGGTGATGTCGAATCGTCTGCCTTCAAGCACGGCAGGAGTATTGCACCCACGGCAGGACCCCACAAGGCCCAGCGACATTCCCAACTGGAGTCCTGGTAGCCGCGGACTTCAGTCCGCGTCATCTTCCCAAAGGTTCTACTCCGTAATCCTCCCGAATCGGCCGCTGCGGTAGTCGTCGATCGCCTCCCGAATCTCCCTTTCGGTATTCATGACAAATGGACCGTACCGCGCCACGGGTTCCTTCAGCGGCACGCCGCCGATGAGCAGACACTCCAAGGGTGATCCCGCATCCGGCGCGCACGCCAGGGACACCTCATCCCCGTTCGCCCCGAAGATCACCATTTGCCCGTCCTCCGCCGCGCGAGCCGGCTCGCCGAGACGTCCTTCCCCGCGGAAGACCAGGCCGAAGGCGTTGTAATTCTCAGGCACGGGTTGCGAGATCTTCGCTCCCGGCAACAAAGTGAAATGCAGATAGAGGATCGGCGTCCGCGTCTCAATCACCGCGCGCGCGCCGAGCGACTCGCCGGCAATCACTCGCACGGTGGTCCGCCCATCTCCGCTCTTGGCGATGGGTATTTCAGGGGCCGGAATGTCCTGATACCGCGGTTTCATCATCTTGTCCTTCGCGGGAAGATTCACCCACAATTGGAACCCGTGCATGCGACCCCCCGTTTTCTGGAACGCGGCCGACGGCATTTCGGAGTGGATGACCCCCGATCCGGCCGTCATCCATTGAACATCACCCGCGGCGAGCTTCCCGGCGTTCCCGGCTGAATCCCGGTGTTCCATTTCTCCGGAAAGGACATACGTCACCGTCTCGAAACCGCGGTGGGGATGATCGGGCGCCCCCTTCGCTTCACCCGGCCCGAGGTCCGATGGCCCCATCTCATCGAGCAACAGGAATGGATCAAAATGATCCAGCGTCCTCGTCGGGAACGGCCTCCGGACATCGAATCCCGCGCCTTCCAAGGTGCGAATCCCATCAACGATTCTGGTAATCGACCGGATACCTGTCCTTTCTTCCACCAAAGACTTGAAACTCATCGAGCTATTGTACACTCGCCCAGTCCACATTCCTCGTAGAAGCCTGTCGGATTAGCGGCTCCACTAATTTATTTGCGATGCCGCCGAAGCGCGCCCGAGCAGTGGCTTTGACGATTCATCCGATTTCCACGTTGTCCAAAGACTTCTACCCCCCCCCGGTTCATGCAGGTGCGGGCTCCCACCCCCGCAGGTAGAGCTTGAGCAGATTGTGGGTGAGGCGGATCAACCTCCACTCCTGACGAACCTTGCCCAGCCGGCGCAATAGAAATCTCCGGAACCCACGCTCACCTTCTACGGCGCCACCCCCGTGTTCTCCCTAATCGCCTCCACCATCGACCTCACCTGCTACTTGTCGTTGGCCCCCTGCGTCACCTCGCAGGCTACCACGGCCTGACTCTCCGAGTCCACCGCCGCCTGCGTGTTGTACGCCTGCTCAAAACTCTTCGTCGCACCGTCCTTCATGATCCGACTCTCGGGATCGGTAAAATTGTCCTGGTCCTTGTCCTCCGGGAGAGCCACTTGACAAGAAAACAGGGTTTGGTACTATGGTCCGGTGGTTGAACCAGTGAACCAAATGCAACGCCCAGCCGACCGATCGGAGGTTTCCATGGCTCCATCCCCAGCTCACACGCCGGCAGCCGCCGTCTCGCTCCTGCCAACACCAGCAAACCAGGCGGTTCGCGCCCTCGAAAAGGACCTCGCCGACTTCGAGGCGACCCGCGGCGAATGGATGCGGCGGATTGCCCTCAACATCGGAAAACTTCAGCAACGATTCGGCAACAATGCTGTGGGACGCTTCGTGCTCAAACACTTCACCACCCGAATCATCGCAGGGATGATCGTCCGCCTCCGGGTGCTCGGCGTAGGTACAACGGCTCCCCAATCTGCGCGCGACCTCGTTTACGACTGGCTCAAGCTCGCCAAGTTTTTTCACGCCCCGGTGGAGGTGCAATCGATGACCCCCCATCAGGTCGTCGTGTGTCACCACGAATGCACGATGGGATTCAGGCCCGGCCAAGGCAAGCTCTGCCGCGCCAGTATGAATATGGATGTCCAGATTATCCGACGCTTGGGCGGCAAGATGACCATCGAACACACGCTGGCTGAAGGCGCGGACCACTGCCGGCACGTGATCGAGTTCCCCGCTCCTAGAGCTGAAGTAGGGGCGACTCGGTGACTCAACCCCAAACGGGCGCAAAAGCGCCTCGCACCGAGTCGATTCCGAACGGGGAGGCGCTTCAGGCCGCCTTCCACCCCATCGAGAAGCGCAAAGCGATCTATGAGGAGGTCATTCGACAGGTCCAGAAACTCATCGAAGACGGCCGTTTCCGCCCGGGGGATCGGCTCCCCGCCGAGCGTGCGCTGGCGGACCAATTCGGCGTGAACCGCGCCTCAGTGCGCCAGGCGCTCCATTCCCTCTACCTGCTCCGCGTCGTCGACATCCGTCCGGGCGAAGGCGCCTTCGTTCGTGATCCCCGGAAGGAAGGCAGCATCGAGGCGTTTCTCCTCGCCGTCATGTCCGAAGAAGGGCTGGATGCCCGCCTGATGGCCGAGGCCCTCGAAGCACGCCGGCTTTTGGAGGTTCCGCTCGCCGGCTGGGCCGCCGAGGGCGCGACCCCGGAAGACCTGGCGCGCCTCCGCGAGATTTACACCCGAATGGAAAAGGCCTTCGGCGCGGGCGACCCCTCCTACATCGAACTGGACTGGGAGTTCCACTTGGCCATCGACCATATGAGCGGGCGCCGCCTTCTGCCGCGCCTCCTCACCACCTTCTATTCCATGTTCCGCGGCAAGTTCTATTCCCTCTTCGTCGAGATGGGCAAATACCACTTCTCGCTCGATGAGCATCGCAAAATCATCTCCGCTATCGAGAGAAAAGATGCCGCCGCAGCCCGACGGGCCGTTGCCGCACACCTCTCCGGCGTGGAGGGCTTCCTCGAAAGCGATTCAACCCATGCGGATTGAAGTCCCCTGGGGCGACGCGTCACTGGCCCTCGACCTGCCCGACGATTGGGAGATCGTTCGCGCCGCCAACCCCTCCCGGCTCAAGGCCGTGGAGTCCGTTGAGCTTGAATTGGAACGCGCGCTGTCCAATCCCATCGGCTGTGCTCCGCTGAGCAACATCCTTCGCCCCGAACATCGAGTCGCCTGTGTGGTGGACGACATCGGCCGCCCCACTCCGGCGTTCCGCCTGCTTCCTTTGATCCTCAAACGGGTTGCCTCCGCGGGTATCCCCCGCGAAAACCAGACTCTCGTGTTCGCCACGGGTCTGCACCGCGGACTGACCGAAGAGGAAATGGTGAAGAAAGTGGGCCGGGAAGTTTTCCAGTCCGTTCGATGTATCAATCACAACGCGAAGGATGCGAACAATCTCCTCCGGCTCGGGACGACCTCCCGGGGGACACCCGCCATCTTCAACAAGGGGGTCGCCGAGGCGGACGTTCGAATTCTCGTGGGGACGATCGAGCCCCACGTCCAGGCCGGATTCGGCGGCGGCTGCAAGAACCTGCTCCCGGGAGTGGCGGCAGCCGAGAGCATCGGGGCGAATCACTTTCTGGGCGCCGACCCGGAGCACTTCAGCATGATCGGATTCGCGCCGGACCGGAATCCCATGCGGCAGGACCTCGAAGAGGCGGCCCTGATGCTGGGGGGCGCCACGTTCATCGTCAACACCCTGCTGACTCCGAAGCTCCAAGTGGCGCGTATCCTTGCAGGGCACCCGATCCAAGCCCACCGGGAAGGGCTTTCCGCCGTAAGTCATTCCTACGCCGTGCCGCTGGAGCAGCCGGCCGACCTCGTGATTACGAATTCCTATCCGCTTGATGTGAATCTGAGACAGGACGTGAAATCCGTGGCCAATGTCCTCTTCGCGGCGAAACCCAACGGGACGATTCTCGCCTTGTTGCGATCGAGACTCGGTCTGGATGATGTCCGCATCCCATCGTCCCGGTTAGGCCTGCCCCTTGAATGGATTCGGACCCTCCTCCGCGCCGCGCCCGCTCGCGCGATCCGCGCCCTTTCCACCAGTCCTCGAACGGGGATCGCCGTGGAAGAGCGGTTCTTCCTCTATTTCGCCCTCCAGGCGCTCAAACGTAATCGCATCTTTGTGTTTTCGCCCACGCTCGCGAGCCAGGTCAACGGCAAGCTCAGAGGCATCCCTCTCAGCGGTGATCTGGATGTCGCCATCCGAGAGGTGAAACGCCGACTCCCTTCACGTCCGCGTGTGGTCGTATTTCCCGAGGGCGGAGTGACCTACCCCTTGATGGAGGGTCACGCATGATCCTCGTAGCCGGGGGAAACGGCTACCTGGGTCGCCATCTCGTGCGAGCGCTCTCTGAACGTGGCGAATCGGTGCGGGTATTCGACCGCGTCCGCCCCACAGCCCTTCCGGAACGCTGCGTTGTGCTGCGGGGCGACGTCAGGGACGCCGACAAATGCCGCCAAGCCGTGGAGGGCTGTTCCGTCGTCTTCCACCTCGTCGGAATCATGCCGCAGGCGAAGGCATCCGAAACGCTCATGCACCAAGTTAACGTCGGAGGAACGGCCAACCTTCTCAAGGCGAGTGTCGAAGCGGGAGTGAAACGATTCGTTTTTCTTTCCAGCATGGAAGTGTACGGGGCATCCGGAAAAGTCCCTCTTGAAGAAGGCGATCAGCCGCAACCGATCGGGGAATACGGACGCAACAAGCAGGAAGCGGAGGCGCTCTGCCTCGACACCATGAAGAAATCCGGACTTGAAGTAGTCATCCTCCGTCCTTCCACCATCGTGGGACGGCAGGTCATCGACCACCAGCTCCGCTCACTTCTCAACTGGGTCGCGCGCAAATGGCCGCTCGTCTCGATCGGCAACGGCCACAGCCGATTCCAGATGTCCTCACTCCAGGATTGCGTCTCGGCATGCCTCCTCGCCGTCGAAAGACAGGAAGCATCCGGCCAGGTCTTCAATATCGGGGCCGACGATCCCCCGTCCATCCGGGAGTTCATGAAGTCGGTGCGCAAGTTGAGTCACAATCCGTTCCCGGTCCTCGCGGTCCCGGCGAAACCGATCAAATGGGTTCTGGCGGCGCTGGACGGGATGGGCATCTCCGCCGTGCCCCCCGATCACTTCAAGCTCCTCGATGCCACGTTCGTGATGGACTGCAACAAGGCCAAGAGGATTCTTGGCTGGCGCCCCACGCAGTCCAACCTTGATATGTTCCAGGAGGCCTACCAATCGTTTGTAACCGACCGAGGGAGGGAATCATGAAAGAAAGTCCAACGCCCGAATTCACTATCGAGTATTTCCGCCGCATTCAGGCCACTCTTGAAAACGACGAGGCCTTCAAGAACTCCCTCCGGGGCGTGGAGGCCGAGTTCGGCATCGGCTATCCGGGGAAACAGATGATTCTCTCGCTCAAGGAGGGCCGCCTCGACATTCGGGAGGGAACCCCCGAGCAAGCCGACGCGGGCGTGTTCGTCAGCGAGGAGGGCTGGAAGAAGCTCATGGCCGGCACCAATCCCGCCCGACTCCTCATTACGCGCAAACTGAAACTCCAAGGCAACTACATGCGCTACGCCAAGTTCATGGGACCCGTCCTCCAGGTTCTGGAAATCCTCCAAGGCAAGCGGCCGCTCGTCGAGGTGCCGTCGACCGTCACCCGTGAACCGTCACCCGCCCCGATGACCTCCCGCAAGAACTCTTCCCCAGCCCCTGAAGCACAGCCTCTGACCCCTGATTCCGATCCGTACGTATTCAAGAAGAAAAGCAAGACGCTGATCGAAAGTGAGGACGGCATTCCCACCGGAGTCGTCCGGCTGGCCATCATGCGGGGCGCCGGAATTCCGGTGGATTCCATTCAGAAAAAACCGGTGATCGCCATCGCCAACACCTGGGCCGAAACCACCGCGGGACACGTCCATCTGCGCGAGCTCGCGCGCCACGTCCGGGATGGAATCCTGGAAGCCGGAGGAGTCCCGCTGGAGTTCAACGTGCTCGGACCGTGCGACGCCTACGGCAACGGCAACTCCGGCATGCGCTATATCCTCGCCCAGCGCGAGATCATTGCGGATTCGATCGAGACGTTCGCCCGCTCCCACTGGTTCGACGGACTCGTCACGATGTCGTCATGCGACAAGAGCAACCCCGGCGTGCTTATGGCCATCGCCCGCCTGGATCTGCCGGCCATCTGCGTTACCGGCGGCTCGAACATGATGAACGCCCGTTTCCAGAAGGGTTATCGAGGCCTCAATCATCAAAACTACGAGGACATGGCGATGAAACTCGAAACCACCACCTGCGCCACGTGCGGCTCGTGCGAACTCATGACCACCGCCAACACGATGCAGGCGGCCATGGAGGCCATGGGCATGGCGCTGCCGGGTTCGGCAACGATCCCCGGTTTCATGGTGGACAAACAATTCGCGGCGCGCGCGGCCGGCCGACGAATCGTGGGATTGATCAAGGAAGACCTCCGGCCCTCGAAGATCATGACGTACGAGGCTTTTGAGAACGCCATCATGGTCGACATGGCCATCGGCGGCTCCACCAATGCCACTCTTCATCTCCCGGCGATCGCCCACGAATGCGGATTCAAGCTTGACCTTGAACTCTTCAACAAGTACGCCGCGCGCATCCCTACTCTCGCCGGCATCGCGCCGTCCGGTCCTTTCGGCATGTTCGACCTTCACCAAGCCGGAGGAATCTTTGCCCTGATGAAGAGAATCGAGGATGATCTGCATCTGGACGCACTCACGGTAACGGGACGCACCCTCCGCGAAGAACTCCGCAGCGCGCGGGTCCTGGACGACAAGGTCATCACATCACGCGAGAAACCATTCTATCCCGAGGGGGGAACGGTCATATTGCGCGGCAACTTGGCCCCGCGCGGCTCAGTCATCAAGCAGTCCGCTGTCGCCCGCGAATTCCACCGCTTCCGCGGACCCGCCCGTGTCTTCAACAGCGAAGCCGATACGCTGCGCGCTCTCCAAAACGATCAGATTCAGCACGGCGACGCCGTGGTCATCCGGTACGAAGGCCCCAAGGGCGCGCCCGGGATGCCCGAAATGCTGACTGTGACGATGATGCTTGAAGCGATGGGGCTGAGAGACGTGGCCCTCGTGACCGATGGGCGATTCTCGGGCGCGAGCCACGGGCCGTGCGTCGGCCATGTCACCCCCGAGGCCTACGCCGGCGGCCCGATCGCAGCCGTCCGTGACGGAGACGCCGTGCGAATCGATATTCCGGAGCGCGGGATCGAGGTTGAGCTTTCGGAATCCGAGATTCGCAGTCGGCTGGCGGACTTCACCCCGGTCTCGCGACCCATCGAACGAGGGTATCTTCAGCGCTATCGAAGGCTCGTCGGTTCCGCCGCCGAAGGGGCCGTGCTGAGTTGAAAATCACTTTCATTGGCCAGTCCTCATTCAAGATCGAGCTCGACTCGGGGGCGGTGGTGCTGACCGATCCCTGGTTCGGCGGCTATCCCCTTCTCCGAGCGCGCCGCCCCGCTCTTGGGCCAAACGAAATCGGGGATGTGAAATTGATCCTGGTTTCGCATAACCACATCGACCACATCGATCGGCGCGCTCTTCGGCTGGCCCTGGAGAAATCCTCCATCGTCGCCGGCCCCCCGTCCGTGGCCCATCGAGCGAAGGTCCGCGGCATCGAAGCCGTGAGCCTCGCTCTCCGGAAGGACTACGATTTCGGAGGGCTCAATGTCCACACCGTGCCCGCCGACCATCCCTTGTGCTCCAGTCCATTCGGCTACCTAATTCAGGGTGACGGGAAGACGTTATACTTCAGCGGTGACACCCGGAATTTCCCGGCTCTGCGTTCCGCCCTTAAAGGCCGCTCCATCGACGTCGCCTTGCTCCAAATCGCCTGCGCCCGGTACTTTGGAAAGCCGGACGGAATGGACGTTCACTCGGCGGCCGATTTGGCACGCGAGATACATCCGAAGTGCGTCGTCCCGATGCACTATCACGCCCGTTTCAAAGAGGCCGATCCCCGGCAATTCAAGGAGACACTGACGGAATCGGGAATCCACGTCCAAATCCTGGAGCCGGGAGTTGAGGCGGTTCTGTGACCCTTCAAGCTTTCGAAGGTGTCTATCCCGTGGTTCCCACGCCACTCAAAGAAGACTACAGCGTGGACGAATCCGCCCTTGCCGCGGTGATCGAGTTCCTGATCCGGCGCCGTGTCCACGGGATCACCGTCCTCGGTTCGAACGGGGAATTCACCTATTTCACCTTTGAGGAGAAAGGCCGCATCCTTCGCGCCGCCGTGCGGGCCGCCAAGGGGCGCGTCAGGATTCTCGCGGGGACGGGAGCCATGGGAACCGAAGAAACCCTCGCTCTGACTCGCATGGCGAAGGATGTGGGCGCCGATGGCGCCCTCGTCGCCCTCCCCACCTACTACCCTGCCGCTTTCCCCCAGGTGAAAGCCCACTACCAGGCCGTCGCCCGTCTCGGCCTCCCGATTCTCTTTTATCACTTCCCTGATTGCACCCACCTCGTCCTCACGCCCCGCCAGGTGGCGGAGATTTGCATGCTGGAGGGCATCGCGGGGATGAAGGCAAGTATCGTCGATCTGCGGGCCTTCAAGAGCTACCTCCGAAGAATCTCGAAACCGGCCTTCCATGCTTTCACAGGCGTGACGTACTTGTTCAGACCCGCGCTCGAAAGCGGCGCGAGCGGATTGATCTGCCCGATCTCCGCCATTTTTCCCGAGGCCGCCGTCGGTTTCTACGAGGCGTGGAAGAAAGGCGATGCCGCAGCCGCACGGGCCCACGAGACATCGCTTTGGAAAACGCTCCCCCTCATGAGCGGCTCGGAGGCTCCGTGGCAGGCCTTGTCACTGGGATTTCAGATCGTGAGCAAAACAGGCATCCCCGTGCCCGCCCGCGGCGGCGACTCTCCGGCCGTCTTCAAGGAGGTCCTGCGGCTCCGCGGACTGCCGATCCGACCGCTCGTCCGCCGCCCCCTGCGACAACTGAATTCGGCCGAGGCCGCAAGAGCCAAGCGAACCTGGCAGGAGATCCAGAAGAACGGAGTCATGGACACATGAAATACCTGTTGATGCTGTCGCTGATCCTGCTCCCCGCGCCATGGGTCCATGCCCGCGAGCCCAAAGGCATATACCCCGAAATCCGCGGAACTTTTGATCCGGTGGCGTTGGCGCCGGTCCTCGAAAAGGGCACGATCGTCATCATTCATGAAGAGCCTGGAAAACCGACCTTCTTGACGGGCATCCTGCTGATTCATGCCTCCTTCGAGAAGGTCTGGAGCGTGGTGACGGACTACGAGAAATATCACGAGTTCGTTCCAAACGTCATCCGCAATACCGTGCTCCAGCGGCATCCGGAAACCCATACCCAGGACACCGAGTACAAGACCGGGTTCAAGGCAGGACCGATCGAACTGGGCATCGTTTGGACCCTGGAACAACATCTGGAGAAGGACGAACACACCATTTGGGCCGGTCCCTCGAAGATCGGTGAGCAGGCCTTTAGCGCCGTCAACTACCGCGAAATCTATTTTCCCGTGGACGAACATCGAACGATCATGACCTACACGAACTACGCAGACTTGGCTTCCTTCGGCGCCCTCGCCAAGCTGGTATTCAAGACCTTTCCCGAGTTGGAGACGCCGACCCTCGTCTCCGTTGGCACGCTCTTCCCCGAGTCCATCAAGGAGCGCGTGGAGGGCACGCGGGTGATCGTCGAGCCCAAGGAGTTCGATCGCGACCGCGTGAAAATTCCCCCTCCCATCGAGAACAGCGGTGTTCTCGACGGACTGATCCGCCGCTTTCGGAAGATCGTCCTCTCGTGGTATCCCGATTCGAATGGCATCCGCTTCTTTTCCGCCCTGGCGTTGGTCGACGCCCCATCCGAACAATGCAAAGCCGTCGTTTCGGATTTCGCTTCCTACCCGCGGATTTTCAAGACCGTCGAGAGCACGCGCAAAGTAAAAGGCACCCCCGATCGATTCACGATGGAGTATCGCATGAAGTACAAGGTGGCCCTCCCGCTGACCTTCGAATACTCCCTGGACTACACTTGGGATCCCGAAGGCCGGCGGCTCTCATTTGCCCTCAATCGCATTCGCGATCACACCATCGAAGGGGAGTGGGGGGCCTGGGATTTCTATCCCTCGGACGAAAAGACCTTGGTCGGCTACACCAGCTTCACCGATCTTCGGTCCGGCGGGTTATTTCTTCGCCTTCTCATGGACAATATCGCGGGCTTCGGCACGGGCTTCCGCGTCGGCCTCAACTCGATGGTCATGCAGGCCCTCTCTTCGGCCATGGCCAAACCGACCCCCAGGACGGGGGAAGTGCCGCGGGAAGACAGGAGTCTGGAGCGGCCGCACGTCTCAAACGGCTCGGAGGTAGGATTCTGATGAAAGTGAAACGTCTCGAACTCTATCGCGTCACGATTCCGCTCCCGAAACCCTTCTACCCATCGTGGATTCCCGGGTATCCCCAGACGGAAAACCGCTTCACGCTCCTGCGGGTCTTGACCGACGACGGCATCGAGGGCTTCAGCGCGGGCGTGGAAATGGAGGAGGAACGCCAGGGACTCGGCACGCTCCTGGGCCCCTATCTCATCGATATGGACCCCCTGGACATCGAGTCCATCCAGCAACGGCTCCGCGAAGCCTCCTACCTCGGCTGGCGCAATAGTTGGATCGAGGCCGCCTTCTGGGACATCAAAGGCAAAGCCGCCGGCAAGCCGGTGTACGAATTGCTCGGCGGGAAGGGCGGGCGCATTCCCGTCTACTGCTCAACGGGCGAGATCCACGATCCCGCCCGGCGCGCGGAGGAGGCGAAGGTCATCAAAAAAGCGGGATACCGGGGCATTAAGCTCCGCGTCCACTCCTTCGATCCGAAGGATGACGTGGCCGTCCTCGAATCGGTGAGGAAGGCCGTGGGAGACGACATGGACATCATGGTCGATGCGAATCAAGGCTGGCGCGTCACCGTCATCGAGGATGCTCCGCTGTGGAATCTGGAACGCGCGATCCACTTCGCCCGCGAGTGCGAACGTCTCCGCATCCGCTGGATCGAGGAACCGTTGGATATGTACGGCTACGACGATCTCGCGACGCTGTGCAAGGAAAGTTCCGTGGCCATCGCCGGCGGCGAGCTCAACGCCGGTTGGCACGAATTCAAGATCATGCTGGAAAAAGGCTCGTACGACATTTACCAACCGGACGCCACATTCGCGGGTGGAATCGCCACCTGCAAGAGGCTCATGGATGCCGCTCTCGCCGAGGGACTCAACTACACGCCCCACACTTGGACCAACGGCATCGGCTTCATGATCAACCTCCAGATCGCTGCTACTCATCCGAATCCGCTGCCCCTCGAATATCCTTACGAGCCACCGGGCTGGATCCCCGAGGTCCGCGATGCCCTCTTCAAAGAACCGCTCCGGCCGGACAGCGAGGGCAATCTGCTCATCCCGAACAGGCCGGGCCTCGGCTTCGATATCGACCCCTGGAGGCTGGCACGCTATGGCCGGAAGTTTTTCACCGTCACTCCGCTCAGGCTGGGCCTGCACGTCCTTCGCCGCAAGGGCATCCGAACCACGCTGGAACTGGGCCGGAGAAAGATGGGGAAGAAGAAGGGGTCAGCGGTCATTCCGCCTCAGGCGGATCAGCCATCAGCAAAGAAACCAGTTTCATGAGGCACGTCCAGGCCCTCGCGGTCTTCCTCGCGTTCCTGAACATGATCCCGAGGGTCTGCCCGGCCAACACGTTCGACATCCTGGGGTTCAGCCCGCGGTCCATCGCCATGGGAGGCGCCTACACGGCCGTGGGCGGAGATGAGGGCAGTCTGTACCACAATCCCGCCGGGCTCGGGCAACTCCATTCCAGCTCCTTCCTCCTCTCGCCGCTCTGGGATTTTCCGCGATTCTCGGCCCGCCCTGCCTCCCGTCAGGGCGGCGCGCTCCCAGCTCTCACCTTGGATTTCCCGACCGCCGAAAGAAACAGCCGGCTCATCTCGGCCGCTTCAGGTCCGGATACGGTGTCTGGCACAACGATCGGCCTCGCCCTCAAGGCCGGCCATCATTTCGGTTTCGGCCTCGCGATGTACCTCCCCGGACGCCCCAACGGCCGCCATTTCCTCGACTTCAATGTCATCAAGTATCGCTTCTTTGACTCCTACACTCCCTACGACCTCCAACAGAACCGAATGGACCGCCTGATTATCCTGCCCGCCGCAGGTTTGCGAATCCTGGACGGGCTCTCGGTCGGCGCCGGCACTTCGGTCTTGGGCAATGCCACTTCCGAATTCGTCACCACCATTCCGCTCAGTCCGGATAAGGACGTCCGCATCGTGAGCGATCTGGACATTCCGCCCATCGCCTCCCCCTTCGCGGGAATCTTGTATAGTCCCATCGAACGGCTCTCCCTGGGCTTGACCTACCGCGATGAGATCAAGCTTCGAGTCAAGGCCGCCGCGAAAACGGAGGTCAGCATCGGAATCGGCTCCCTTCAATTTCCCGTCTGGATCCCGCTCCAAATCGACGCCGTCACGCACTACACGCCGAGGCAAGTCGTCTTGGGCACGGCCGCACATCTTCTCCCGGAGGTGCTCGTAACAGGCGAACTGACCTGGGCGCAATGGTCCAAATACGTTCCTCCCTTCCCGAAAATTACGGGGATCGATGAGGAAGCGTTTCAGAAAATCCCCGAGATGCTCCGGCCGCAACTGCCCTTTGTCCCACCCGTTGAACCGGCTCATTTCAAGAATACGCTCGTCCCCCGGCTCGGCACAGAATGGTCGCCGTCGAAAGATCTGTCGTTCCGCGCGGGATCGGCGTATGAACCGTCACCCGTCCCCGATCAGAAGGCCACAAGCAACATTCTCGACAGCGACCGCCTGCACCTGACGGGAGGTGCCGCGTACCACATCGAACCGAATCGCGTGCTTCGTTACCCTATGCGCCTGGACGCGTTTATCCTGTATACTCGTCTTCAACCTCGAACCTTTGAGAAGAACCTTGATAACCTTCGAGATGAAGACGCTGAAAAAGAAGGGATTCAAACCACCAATCCCGGTTATCCGGGGATCACCTACTCCGGAAACGCCCTTGCCCTCGGCATTTCGGCAGCGTTCGAATTCTAGACGCCACACCGTTCTGGGGCTGTTCATCACCCTGATTCTTTGCACGGTCCTGGGCTTCGCGCCGATCCCCGCCTCCGCCGACCCCATCAAGCTGCGCGGCTCCATTCTCACCCCGGAGGGATCGAGGTGGACTGAGGAAGTGAAGAGCGCCATTCACAAGATCAAGTCGGCCACCGGAGGCCGCGTGGACGAGACCCTCTACACGGCCGGGGTGCAGGGCGAGGAATCCGAAGTGGTAGAAAAGCTCAAGAAGGGTGATCTCGATATCGCCGCGCTGAGCGATCTGGGTCTCGCCTACATCGTGCCGGACATGCAGATCCTGAACCTTCCGTTCTTCATCAAGAATGAGAAAGAGTCGGCCTTCCTGGAGGGCAAGCTGCACGATCGGTTTGTGCGGGAATTCCGGGAACGTGGTTTCGAACTTCTCTTCTGGAGCCCGGTGGGGCCCGGGTACCTCCACTTCGACCGACCCATCCGAAACGTCGAGGACATGAAGGGCGTCAGAACGTGGCAATGGAAAGACGATCCCGTGGGCAAGGTGATGATCAAGGAACTTCCCGGACTGATCGCGGTACCGCTTCCCCTCGCAGAGGTGCGGTCGGCACTGGAGGAGGACAGGGTGGACGCCGTATATAATGTGCCCCTGGCAACGGTTGCCTTCCAGTGGCATCCGTTCCTCAAGTACGTCCTTGACGTGCCTGCCGTCGTCGCGGGAGGGGGGACGGTTATCGCCCACCACGCGTGGAACAAGATCAGCCCGGGCGATCGGGCGATCATGGCGGAGATCAGCCGGAATCAAATTGTCTCCTTCCGGGCGGGCATCGCCGCCGACAGCACCGCCGCCATCCGCGGGTTGAAGAAGTACGGTGTAATCTTCGAACCGCCGAGTCCGGAGGCCCTGGCGATCCTGGAAAACGCCTCTGACCGAATCCGAAAGCAGCTCGCGGGCACGCTGTTTTCCAAAGAAATCCTTGCCGAAGCCGAGCGTCTCCTCGCCGAGTACCGAAAAGGACTGAAACAATAAGCGCCTTTCGCTTCCGGATGCGGCCCCGGATTACCCTCGCCATTTCACTGATCTTTGCCTGCGCCCCCCGTGCCTCGGCGCAAGAAGAGGAAAACCTGACCCGAAAGTGGACTCTCTACGTCGTTCCCTACAGCCACCTAGACGTCGGCTTCACCCAATCCCAAGCCAAAGTTCTGGCCAAGCAGAAAAACAACCTGCGAATCGCCCTGGATTTGATCGACCAGACGAATGACTGGCCGGAAGGTTCCAAGTTCAAGTACCTCATCGAAACGTCGTGGCCCGCGATCGAATTCATGAAGGACCCCGCCGTCGCGCAGTCGGACAAAGACCGGCTCGTCAATGCCCTCCTCGCCGGTCGAATGGAAATGGGCGCTTTCTACATCAACCACCAGAACCGATTTCTCGACGGGGAAGCGCTCCTCCGATCCGTCAGTCTCACCAAAGACGCTTTTAAGGAACCCTTCGGAGTCCCCATCGACACGGCGATCATCGATGACGTCTGCGACGGAAGCGGGGTGTTGAACATCCTTACCCAGCACCGAGTGAAATACTTCATGCTGGGTTGCAACGTGTCGCATTGGGCGCTTCCGCCGCTGTTTTACATGGAGGCGCCAGGCGTCTTCCGCGACAAGCTGTTGGTCTACCTGCCGCCGTTCATCGGCGGATACAACGGCGCATTCGACCTCTCGCTGGTGACACCCCTTCCCTTCGATCCCAACGCGGCCATCCCCAAATACGAGCCGAAAATCTACGAATTCCTCGAAGCGATGGAGCAGCGCGGCGTTGCCCCGCTGGCTGAACGGGCCTTCGACTATCGTGGACAGACCATCGACTATCCCTACGATGCCTTGCTCGTTCCCTATCCCTCGCCGCACGGCCCCGACAACGGCGAGCAAGATCTCACGATCAGCGAGATCGCACGGGACTGGAACGCACGGCATGGCAATCCAAGGATCGTCGTCTCCACCCCGCGCGAATTCTTCGAGCACATCGAGAACGGTTTCCGAAAAGAGATCCCCGTGCTGGAGGGCGAACTCGGCGGTTGGTGGGGCGAACAGATCTTCTGGGACTTGCTCCAGACCGACCCGAGGAAGGAATCGATGAGCCGGGATGTTTTCCGAATGGCCGATTCCATCGGCCCTCTTCTCGCAATGGTCGATCCCTCGACATCAGACACGGCTCGCGAAACACTCCGCGAAGCCTATTCCAAAATCTTGCTCAACACGGATCATAATCCCGCACCGGTCCCGTTCGGAAATACGCCTTACACGGAGGACGACGTGCGGATTTGGAAAGAGACGCGTCGGAATGGGATGGAGGAGGCATGGCAATCGGTTCGCGATCTCTCAGCGAAACTCTCATCGACACCACCATCCGCCGACACCGCCGCAATCTCCCTCCCGTCCGCACAGGGGGGTGATAAGGACACCTGCGAAATCTCCCTTGGCGATGGCGATGCGACGGTCGCCGATGGGGAACTCCTCGTCCATTTCTCCGTCCACCCATTCGGTGTTACACGCATTGAGCATCGCGCCACCGGCGAAACGCTGCTGGAGAGCGCCGAGGGAACGCCCTTGTTTCAGTACGGCACGCTGACGCGCCCCGAGGCAGGCCCAATGGCCGGCGGACCCTTGAACGGGATCGGGGGACCTCCCACGTATCACCGGTCCACATCCAATGAATCCCTCGAAGCGCTGAAGGCTCCGCCCGAATGCGGCTTACGCTCGACCTTGGCGGCCGAAGGTGGATTCGCCCTTCAGCGAACTATTCGGGTCGTTCCATCTGTCACGCGAATCGAACTCACCGCGGAATTCACCGCTCCCTCGCCTCAGTCTGCAGAGCATGTCTTTTCCTTCCGTCTCCCCATCGGCTCCCCTTCTGATCTGACCGTGGATGGGCCCTACCGCGTGTACCACTACGGCGCCTCGGATCCCCTTGGCTGGTATCCGGTTCCCCTGCGCGGTGATCTCTTCGCTACTCTGGATTTCATCCATCCGGCGCCGACCATCAATGCAACGAACGATATCTTCCAATGGATCAGGGGAATCCCCCGCAGCCTCGTCGCCCGGAGTTTCGTGGAAGTAGTTGCGGGAAGCAATCGCATCACGTACTCACCATTTGATTCAGGCGTCATCATCCCCTACCCCTATCGCGTTGACCCTGTCGGGCCGGAGTCGGTATCCGGTTTCGATCATGTCTGTCTCGGCTCGACCACCTGGGGCAATCTGGGACTTGGGGCCGACCTCGGCGGACTCCATCTTTGCAGGGCGACTCTGCAAATCAACACCGCTGCGCTTCCTAACGGCCCCGCCCTATTCGTTACAGATCCAGAGTCGCCGCCACTGTCTCTCGATGCACGACACACAATTGTACGCCTGATCCCGGAAACCGATTCGGATCGTCCGGTGGTACGGCTCTTCCAAGCCGGCCCTTTGGAACAAGTGAGCGTGAAAATGGCCTCCAGATTCGCGGCGCGTTCGGCAGCTCGCGCGACACCCAGCGGTGTACCGCGGTGCCGGCTCCCGTTCAATGTGGCCGGCGGCGAATTGCGACTGGACCTCGCAGAGAACGAATTGGCGACCCTCGTTTTCACGCAAGAGGATTTCGCCGGTCTGCCCGCTTGCCCGGGCCGCACGGAAGGATCCTGCGAATGCGAAACGGTGGGCGCTCCGGTGACCTCCGCCTGGGGAATCCTCGTGTCCTGCCTTCCGCTCGCGGCCTTCTGGTTCGCGAGGCGAAGACGCTACTGGGGCAGGGCGGGGGACTGAGAAGACCCGTGCAGCTTGAATCGCGAAACCAGCCGATCCCATTCGTCGGCGGGCATTTCCCCTTGGAGTTCGCCTAGCCGCTTGGCGCGATCTTCGGGGGCAAGAGCCGATTCCGCCTCGATGGATTCGAGTCCCTTCCACACGGCTTCTTCCCGGACCTCCCGAGTCTTCTGCTCCAGCTCCACTTTCTTCAATCGGTCCGCCGCTTCCTTTCCAAAAAGGCCTTCCCGAAGCGAATCGAGTGTCTTCTCCCTCTCCGTCGGCGTCAGTTCAAGATTCTGCGCCATTTCTCTCGCCGTCTTCTCGTAGTATTGAAACCAGTCCGTGGGGAAGGCATCCTCCGAATTATCCCCGAAGATCTCCTTCTTCAGCCGCTCCTCCCGCACCTTCTTGTCTTCAGCCGATAGATTCGTATCTTTGAGTATCTCCCCCCGACGGACGACGAACTCGGCCATGCGCTCGTCTTCTCCAAACAGCGATTTGGCCAACGCCTCGCCAAATACCTCGCGACGGAGTTTCTTGAGTGCCTGTAGCCGCTGCGCCAAAGGGAGCGCGGCAAACGCCTTCGCCCGATCGCGGTACTCGGCGTAGAGATGGAGCAGGTCCTGCATGGGGTGCGACGGATGGGTTGTGGATCCGGCTCGCAGTTCCTTCGCCACCGCGCCGATGGGGTCCTGGACTCCCGATTCCTGCGCGGCCCAGATCTTTCCCCTCAGTTCCAGAAGTTCTTTCCGTGTCGGCGGATCTTCGTTGTGGTGGGTTTTGGAAGGGATGTACCAGAAGACGAACGCCAGCAGAAGCCCCGTCAAGACGCTCCAGCCAACCACCTCGACCCTGAAATTCCGCGCCGAAGCCACGGACGAATCTTAGCAGAACCCAGGAAGGTGTAAACGCGCCGGTGTTATCGGCTGAGAATGTGGGTCATTGCGGCGCCGAAACCCATCAAGACGAGTGACGACAGGATAATCTTGAATGTTTCGACGAGCAGGCCGTTCCTGGCCCCCTCCGCTCCGCTCCGGGGACGATGATCGGAGGGTCGATTGGATCTTTGCATCGCCATAAGTTGTCCTCCTTGACGCATTGCGGCATGATACTACATGCCAAACACTTTGTCAAGGTGCGGCTTTGACCGCCCGGAACTTCTCCAGCTCGGCGAGGACGAGATCCAGCAGCTCTTTGGGATACAACTTACCGGCGAATAGCTCCCAGACCGGCTTCTGCAGTTCCCTAAACTTCTCCCGCTCCTCCTGGCTCGGCTCGGTCACTTTCATTCCGCGCTTCACCAGCGCATCGAACGCGCGCTTCTCATCGGCGCGGGTTTTCCGCAGAATCTCCGGCTCCCGCTCGCGCACCCCATCCTCGATCAACTTTCGGACCGTGTCCGGAAGACTCTTCCACGTCTCATTCTTCAGGATGAGGAAGGCCGGCTCATAGCGGGCGTTGACCTTGGTGATGTATTTGAGGTCGGAATACCACTGGAGCGCCAGGATCGTAAGCCCGGTGCCGCCGACGGTCTGGACCAACCCGGTCTTCAGCGCGCCGAAGACCTGGGGAATTTCCAGCGGCACACCCTCCACGCCCACCGCCTTGTAGGCTTCCACGCTCACGGGGTCGCCTTGCCACAGCCAGATTTTCGTCTTCTTGAAATCCTCCAGAGTCGAGATGGGAACTGTTGAAAAAATATTCGCCAATGCGCCCACATCGGTCCACGACAGCATCTTGAAGCCATTCTCTTCCAAGACTCTTGTGAAACGGGCTCGCGTTTTGGAGCGGATGTGGTCCACTTCCTCGAGGCTGTCGAAAAGATACGGCAGTTTCAGGACGCTGATCTCCGGCGCGATGGTGCCCACTCCCATCGAGGCGAAGGCGCCGCCCTCCAGCGCGCCGAGCCGGATTTTGCGCACCATGTCCGCCTCATCCCCCAGGACCCCCCCCCCATAGATCACGAATCGCACCTCGCCCTTGCTCTCGGCTTCGATCCGGTCGAAACCCTCCCGAAGGTCCGACTCCCACGAGGAACCCCGCGGCGCAAGCGTTCCGATCTTGACCGTCATCTTGGCCTCCGCGGGTAGCAGGAGCGCAGCCCACAGGAAGACCACGGCAACCCAATTTCTTGTCATTATCTTTCCTCCATCAAAATCCCAGCCGGAGGGCAGCCGAGAGGCCGAAGACGAAGGGCGACTGTTCCTCGACAAACAGCCATCCCAGGGTCGCGCCGAAATCGAAGACCGCCTGCCGTGAGGCCAGATACCTCATTCCCACGATGGCATCCCCGCTTTCCCAATTGTCTCCGTCCCGAAATACCTCGCCAAGCTGCGCACCGAGGAGGTAGGACCCTTCGAACGCATTCACCACGTACGTCGCGCGGCCCCGCAGCTCAAAGGCCACAAAATCATCGATCGACGAATCCGCGCGATACATCGTGGGAATGAGAGCCAACTCCAATTCAGGGGCCGGAAGGACACCGATGGGAAACCCCAATCTCCACGATTGCGATCGTTCCGGCTTGGTTCCAATCCAACTGACCTCGGGCTGGACACCGATCAGGACGCGATGGATGAACTCCCGTTTCTCGCTCCCCGGTTTCTTGACCCACTCCGTTTCAGGCTCTTTTTGCTTCCCCTCTTTCGTTTCTTCGGCGTTAACCGCCCCGCACGCGATCAACGCACCGGCCAATCCCCCGATCACGACACTACCGACCCTCCGGGATTTCACGTTGCGTCCCTCACTGTGACCGGCCCATCTCGTGCACCATGTCAACGAGTGCCCTCACGTTATCCACCGGAGTCTGGGGCAGCACTCCGTGTCCGAGGTTGAAAATGTGCCCCGGCCGTCCTCCCGCCTGGCGCATGACTTCCTTCGTCTTCTTCCGGATGGTCTCACGGTCCGCCAAGAGAACGAGCGGGTCCAGGTTTCCCTGTACGCCGATCGGGCCCACCCTCTTCCATCCATCGTCCAGCCGGACACGCCAGTCGAGCCCGATCACTTGTCCACCCGCATCGCGCATGAGTTCGAGGAGCGCCGCCGTGCCTGTGCCAAAATGGATGACGGGGGCAGCGGTGATGCGGGCCATGAGTCGCTTCATGTGCGGAAGAATATACTCTCGATAATCATCCGGTGACAAGCAGCCCACCCAGCTGTCGAAGATCTGCACCACCTGGGCGCCGGCCTCAATCTGGGCGTTCACATAGGCCCCGGTCGCTTCCGTCACTTTCCCCATCAGGGCATTCCACGCGCCCGGGTCGCGATACATGAGCGACTTGGTATGAAGGTAGTCGCGCGAGGCCTTTCCCTCGATGAGGTACGAGACCACGGTAAACGGCGCCCCCGCAAATCCGATGAGAGGGATGTGGGGATGGAGTCCCGACCGGGCTTTCTTCACCGCTTCGCACACAAACACCATTTCCTTCGCGGGACTGAATTCCCGTATGGCATCCACATCCTCGGACGTCCGCACGGGGCGATGAATGACCGGTCCCTCGCCGCGGGCGAATTCCAGTCCGACGCCCATCGGCTCGACGATGAGAAGAATGTCCGAAAAAATGATGGCCGCGTCCACGCCCAACTTCTCCACGGCTTGAATCGTCACCTCGGCGGCCAGGTCGGGCGTCTTGCACAACTCCAAAAACTTCACCCGGCGGCGCATCTCCCGGTACTCCTTCATGTACCGGCCGGCCTGGCGCATGATCCAGATCGGCGTCGTTGGAGCGGCCTCGCACCGGCACGCCTTCATGAAAGGGCTGTCCTTCCACAACGCTGCATCCTGCACGAGCGGCCTTCGAACCGGTCGCGACTCCAGCCACTGATCCCTCTCGGCGGCCCCGCGGCGTTTCGCTTCCACAAGTGGGACGCATTTCTGAGCCACCTCGCGCACGAAGAGGCCGATCTTGCCCCGCTCCGCCTGGAGATCGATCGACAGCCCTCGCTCGCGAAGCGCGTCGGAAGTCACGGGGCCTATCGAAGCGATCACCACGCTCTCCAGCGATTCTCGCAGCGATTCTTCGAGCCCGTCCTCCGCTGCCACTTGCAGGAGATGCTCGACTTGCGCCGCATTCGTAAACAGCGCCACGTCCATTTCATTCTCACAGATTTTCGAGACCACTTCGCGAAGCGCTGAACAATCCTCCGGAAGGGCCCAGCGGTACACCGGCACCCTCATGACGTGCGCCCCCCGTTTCTTGAGCTCGTCGAGCAGGTCCGAATTCGGAAGACCGTATTCCTGGACGGCCACCTTCTTCCCGTTCAGGTTTGTTCCGCGATCCACCTCGGCCAAAATCTCCCGCCAAGTGTTCGGCTCGGGAGCCGCGATCGCCGGGGTCAGCCCCAATTCGCGCAACGCGGCAATGGGTTTGGGACCCCGGGCGATGAGAGTCGCTTTGGAAAGCGCTCCCACCATCTTGTCACGAGGGATTCGCTTCTCCAGAACCTGGACGAGCGTCCGCGTGCCCACGCCGGTCAGGAGGACTACGACGTCGATCTTCCCCGCAAGGAGTCGATCGGCGAATTCAAACGCCGAGGAGTTGGCTTCGAGGGGGACTTCGCGCATTGAGGGAGCGACGAATGGGGCACCGCCGAAATTCCTGATGAGTTGCGTCATTTCGAACGCCATCCGGCTCTCGAATGCCGCGACTCTCTGGCCGGAGAACATCTCGGAATCTTTCACCGGAAGCATCGTACACTGCGCCAAGCTTGATTCGTAGCGACGGACTGGAGTGGCGAACTGGGTCTGGGGTCAGACATCGCTATCTATGCTTTCTCAAGCTTCTCGATCTCCCGATGCTCCATCTTCCCCTCCGATAGCCCAGCCTCAAACCGATAGAG
>JACPAV010000028.1 GCA_016180645.1 Nitrospirota bacterium
CTCATCACGGCAGCAAAGAAGCGTATCGTCGGCGCATTGTGGAAGCAATGTGATCCCACTTCCCCACAGGATCGCAAGGACGAAGTATCTACCGGGGGTTGTAGACATAGACCAGTCCGCCAAACAGTTGAGGGAGGAAGACGGCGCTTCCTTCCCACTGGTACTTGCTCTTGTCTCCAAGCACTTCGAACGATATCTCCTTGGAATCTGCGTACGGAGCCAGTATGTACATCCGCCCTCCAAGGACAATCCCGATGGTATCCGCAGCGATGAGTCCAAGAACTACACCCGCAGAACCGGACAGCACCGTAGAATTCCCGGACTCTGCTGGGAAAAGGGACGTTCCTCCGAACGATAACGTTATCCCACCTATCGCTGGAGGCTCCAACCGCCCCAGATAGATGGTACCAAGATACCCAAACAGCTTGAGATTATTTGATCCGCTCGCTTCGATCGCCGTCCCGCTCTTCGCTGTCGCCTCCACATCCGTTGGCAAATACAGAAAAGTGAGACCCCCGGCGACATGATCGCCGATGGAAGCAAGAAAGTCGGCTCCCATGACCGGACCAGTTCCGATCTTCTCGGAAATTGAGGCTACAACCTTTCCTTGGGAGAAACTCTCAAGCTTCGCTGTTTCGTCTAGCAACCCAATTGCTACTCCGCCTGTGATCGTTGCAATCGTGGATTCGAGGCCCCGCCCGAAAGCATCCGTCCTTCTCCTTCGAGAACGGAAGCCCCTTCGGGTTGGTCGTCTGGAAGCCCGTTCCAACTCCCTCGCCAAGTCGTTTCCGACCACGATCAGAATCTCGTAGCGGGATTCGGACGGGAGCTGCTCAACAGAGTCGGATTCTTCAAGAAGCCCCTCTTTCAAGTCCTTGCAGGTCCATACGTGCATAGGCTTGCAAAGGATCTTGGTTTTCCCCTGCACTTTCTTTGCTCGTCCGACTCCTTTGATGGTGTATCCCTTCTTGGCAAGCAATTCGCGGGTTAATTCTGCCGTGTGTTCATCGTCGGAAGCGTTCAAGATCACAATCTCCGGATTGGTGGCATAAGAGGGGAAGGGGCCAGCGATGACAACACAAAGTATGACGAGGTAGACGGTTCTACTCGTGCGTGGTTTGCGCCGAGGCCAAGCTGGAGATCCCCGTCGCCCACCGATCACGATCTTTGGAAATGGATTGGAGAATTCGCAGTCACGCCAGTCCGAAAAGTTTGAGCATCAACCCGAATAGAATGATACCCACGATCCCCCACACGATGTCAGATCGTGAAACTGGTCGGAGAACGTATTTCCTGAACGCTTCTTCCTCTGGAGTGGTAGTTTCCTTCTCAGGGTCGGTCTGAGAATCCAACCCTAGACTCTTCCATCCTGTCTGTTTCCGGGAAAATAGCCCTGTACCTGGGAAACTTGCTTGCGTGTGAACACCCATCGGGCCGATGCCGAACCGCAAGCCCTTGACGCGGAAACTCGACCCGACGCCCTTCTTGCTCAAGTTCAGCCGTAGTCCGCCACCGAGATTGATCGATTTTCTGAAGTTTAGGCCCATTCGTCCCCCTTTTTCTTGGTCAATTGGTTCGATGCCAACCCCCGATCATTCTGCGCAATACCTCTTGCCTGGACGATAGCATAGGGTTGCCCCGTAGGCAACTCTACGGAATCCCCGTCTTGGTAGCGTCCGCGCGTGGAAGCGGATTACCGGAAATCGCTCGGACGGAAAATCGAGAAGCTACGGCAACGTAGGAAAATGACCACGGAAGGTCTCGCCTGGGCTTCCGACCTGAGCAAGAGCTACCTTGGTCGGGTTCAGCGAGGTGAGCGGCTCCCTTCAGTAGACGTTCTTGCGAAACTCGCCAAGGTCCTGGGATGTAAAGTCCGAGAGTTTTTCGACTTCTGATAGGCCCCCGATTCTCGTTTTCTGTACGCGGAATCGCCTGTTGCCTCGGTGGAACCGGCGCTTGAACGGATCGACCCGGTGCACTGGATCAACACCTGGTTAGCAATCTGAAGCCGGAGGCGCAGAAACGGGCCTGGCGCATCATGAAAGGGGCCTTCCGATAATTGCGATTGAGGCCGGGAGAAAGATTCCGAGCGTAGTGGTTGTGGCGTGGATCACCGAGGCTTTTGTCGTGAAAGTCCCCGACCTCCTCAATTTCGGGTTGTAAAAGAGTGCCTCCGCTGCTTTCTCGCTAATTCTCTTTTTTTCGCGGTTTTCAGAATTTCGGGGGGAAGGAATCGGACTTGTTGATATTCTGTTGACAACGTCGAGAAAACGGGCGGTTAGGTAGCCAAGCCCGGAAAGTGAACCAAGACAAATGGTCATTTCTCAATAAACGTCAACAAACACCCCAGAAAAGTGAAACACGGCGCACCGTGTCTGTTTCCACTCAGGAGCGTGAGGGACGGCGCAAGGTGGCGATGACGATTTGATCCGTTGTTTCCTGCGCGTCGATCTCCCCTATCCCGGAAAATCTACTTCCTGTTTCCTTTGTCATGGGCTGAAGAATCTTTCAAGCTGCGAATTCTTGGACTTTTGCAATATGCACCGTATGTCACGGTACTGAAGCCGTTCGCGGTGAGCCTGCCGAGCCAAACACGGTGTACTTCCAAGAACTTGCCTTTCGACAACCACATGGCGCACGTGCTGGGAAGCGCAGCAAAGCCCAATCTGTAGGAATCCGACGATTTTCAGAAATTGAAAAGAAGCCTTCTCAGGGTAAAGAAAGAGAAAGCAAGCAAATGAATCCGTAAAGAAAAAGGAGGAATTGAATGGCTGAAAACAAAGGCCGCGCGGCATTCACTCCAGCGCGGCCCGAACTGAATCACAATCGGCAAAATAAACCATGGACAGGATCACGTCAACCATCATTTTCCACAACCCCTTACCTTGCATATACCGGTTCTAACCTTGCATTTCTTCCCGATGTAGATCGAGATTGGCATCTGTCAACGTGCGGAGGTCGCCTTGCGACCATTTACGTTCCATCGACCGGGAGGGCCATCTACGTTCACGCTGGGTGTAATTCAAGAACCTGCGCAATTTCCGCCCGAAAGCGGCGACGCCGCCATTGGCGCAAATACCGCCCCGTCCTAATCACGTTTAATCACCCTAGTTTCGTCGTTCTCACCATCCGTCGAGTCCGCTTGGCGGACCTCACCGATGCCGTCGACGCCCTCAAGCGATGTTTTGCCAGACTTCGGAGGTCCAAGGTATGGCCAATCAAGGCCGGTTTTTGGTCGGTGGAATTTACCGTTGATTCCGAATCGGAAACTGCCTTCCCTCACCTCAACATCATTGGTTTGAAGGGGGGATGGATCGTCAAAGCGCGACTCAGGAAAGCTTGGCGCAGGATCACCCGGAAGGAAGGACTTGTGGCCAACGACCTCCCCTACGTAAACCAAATCCATACACCCAAACATCGGCGAAACGTGTTCAAGTACTCAATCAAGCCCTTGCGGATTCGGAAAAGGATTCGGGTCCAAGTCGATCGAGCTATCAGAGGAAAGCGTCTTTTCGGCACTTTTGGCCCGCGATCCTATTTCCGCCTAGCACTACGGCCGAAGTCCCGAAGTGCTTTCTTTCGTCAGACACCTGACGTGAACGACGTTATCGACAGCCTCTTCCTTCCTGTCAATGTGCCTGCCCTCGAAGAGGACATACTCAATTCGCGCGATGACGACAAGGACGAAACCTTCTGGGGTCCAGCGGAACTCTTCGGATTCGAATAACAGGATTGAAAGGTGACTGATGGGCCTAGCGGGTCGGCCCGGCGAATGCCGGAAATGCTACGTTTTAAGATTCAGGGTCTCAGGGTAAAGAAAGAGTGTGGAGACAGATAGTGAAATGAGACTCCGGGCGACGAGCCGCATGAGGGCGGTGCTGTTGTCACAAGATCCGGCCGGAATTGGTGCGGTTTCCGCGATACTGCGGCGAGTCGCACTACCGCCCTACCGAGGGCATGGGAACGCGCCGGTCATCCGGAAATCCGCCCTGGAAGGGCCTTTCTGAAATGGCCAGGAACACGAAACCTACCGAGCCGAGAGAATGCCCGGCATGTGGGCGGGAATTCTTGGTGAGCAAATGGAACGGCAAGAAACGGTATTGCAGCCGGGAGTGCCAAACCCGTGCGGCCAGCCAGCGGCAATACGTGCAGTTCAAGGAGGCTCTCGCCGCCGTGAAGAGGTCAGCCGGGTAGGGTATGGACACCACCACGGAGGTGAGTCCATTCCCGTCTCCGGGCGGCTGTGCCGAGCCGTTTTCAGTTGGACCCATCCAGGCGGAGAAATTGACCGGCATGAGTCGGCATTACTGGCGGCAACTTGCTTACAAGGGGGTCATTCGTTCATTCAAGGTGGGGCGTCGTCTGCTCCTTGATTGGGGCGAGGTGAAAGCCCACATCGAGAAGCACCAAGTTGAACGAAAGGCGGCGACCTCAATCGAAGAGCGGCACTCTTGACAACACGATTGGATATGCTACCGTTGGTAACGTGAGCGCAAGGCGTGTCCGGCAGATTCGGAAAAGGCTTGGTCTCACACAAGCGGAATTGGCTGAACGCCTTGGAACGACACGGACAACCATTTCACGCTGGGAAGCCGGTATCCGGCAGCCATCGCGTATGGTCCTGAATGCTCTTGGTTGGTTAGTGGAGATTTCCGGGAAGTCGCTGAAAGGGGGGAAACGTGCCTAGACCGACGGGCTTTTTTCTCTCCGGGGTTGCGGGGATCGGCTATCCAATGCCCTCCAAGCGGTGCCCGCCGACGGCCCGGATTCGAAGTTGCCCGGACGCAGGAATTTCGAAGTGGATTCGGTGCGCGTCATCCATGCGGGAGCGGAGAGCGGGCCTGCCGCCTATTTCAATTTTCTCCGTATGAAGCGACGGATGGAAAAGGTTTCCACTGGCGAGACAGCAAGCCTTGATGAAACGGGATTTCAGGTTCTTGTCCCATGAGTCCACGGTATCAAGTTCGGCAGGCGGAATGACGATTTCGAAGCGAGCGGTGGACACGTCCGGCGTGGGCCGCGGCCTACCGAGCGGTCTTACGCCACTGTTTCAGTTCTTCAGGCGTAAGGGCTTCCTTGAGTGTGCGGTAACGAACGACCGGGAGCTTATCCAGCATCTTCTTGATGGCGATGGACTCCGCGCGGGTTCGCCCGTAATTGGGAACCTTCGCGGATTTCTTTCCTCTTCCGTTCTTCACGCTTTCAGTGTACTCCCGGCCCGGAAGCCGGTCAAATGGAAGGAGGGAAGTCATGCCTAGACCGAGGCTGAAACCTTGCAAAGGCGTCACACCGCTCAAGGATGGCCGGTACCTGGTCCGGTACGTGGATCAATTTGGATCGGACCACAAGGAAATCAAGGCCACGCTTCAAGAGGCCATGGACCGCAAGCGGGAAGTAACGGAGGCCATCGGGCGGGGGGAACGCCCCTGGATGGAGCGGAAGGACAAGCCGGTGCTGTTCGATGAAATCGTCGCGGACAAACTGGCGGACATGGATGACAAAGGGAGAAAATCGGCGAAAAAGTATGAGGCGGCTTTCCTCACCTTCTGCGAGAAGGCATTTTCCGGGAAGCCGGTGGACTTGATTACCCCCCGTGCCATTGAAGATTTTTTGCGGGCGCTACAAAAGGCGGATGGCGAATTCAAGGGGGCCAACCTGCACGGTCAAGGACGCGAAGGGGCCACGCTGAACCGTTATCGGGCTTTCCTCTCCGGTTGTTTCCGGGTGGCGGTGAAGAACGGGAAGGCGAAGTACAACCCGGTGTCTCAAGTGGACCGGAGGGACGAAAAGCCCCCGCGTGACGTGTACCTGACGGTCAAGGATGAATCCGCGATCCTGGAAAAGTGTCCGGGTTGGCTCCGGCCCGTTGCGGTGCTTGGGTTCGACACGGGGGCGCGGCTGTCGGAGATTCTCGGCATTCGGTGGGAGGATGTGGATCTGGACCGCCGGGAAATCCACTTCCCGGAAACGAAGAATGACCAACCCCGGACGATTGCGATGACGGAGAGGGTGAAAGCGATCCTTGGCAACTTGCGGTACGGCGGGCTGGTGTTTTCCATGCTCGGGCCGCGCCGGTATGGGAATGTTGAACCCGTGGTCGCGTCGGTTCCATTGGGACGTGTGTTCCTCGCCAAGCGGGATGCCGTTTCACGCGCCTTTGTGAAAGCGGCGAAGGATGCAGGTTTCGCGGATTTCCATTTCCACGATACCCGGCATGTGTGCGCTACACGGCTGGCGGAATTGGGCTTTCCTCAAAAGGCCATTGGGGAATGGCTGGGGCACTTGACGCCATCGGTCACGGCCCGGTACATCAACTTTGCAAAGGCGAAAGCTTTCAAGCAGACTATGGCCCGCGCCCTTTCCGGGGAGAAGGCGGGCGGATTGCCCCAAAATGCCGGGTTTTCCGCCCCTACCGGAAGCCTACCGGAAGCGGAAAAGATGGCTTCCGGGATGGCTCCTAACCCATTGATCTTGCTTGGCCGGAGTGGCGGAATGGCAGACGCAGCGGACTCAAAATCCGCCGGTGGCAACGCCGTGGAGGTTCAAGTCCTCTCTCCGGCATTGGCTTCGTCATGCGAGCATTCCTTGCTCGCGAAACAAGGAAGCCAATACGGCCGGCCTCCTGCCGGGCCGCACTTTCTTCGTGAGCGCGGACATCGTTTCCGCCGAAAAGGTTGAAAGTGCGGCGGGCATCCGGCCCGACCGCACTTGCTTCGTCATTCCGACCTTCCATGGTCGGCGTCGGATGAAGCGAGGTAGTCGCGGGCTTTACGCCCGCGTCCCTTCGGCGAGACGACCCCTGAAGGGTGCGGCTCCCTCTGGCAAATGGGCCTCGCTTCAGTCCTGCGGAGGGGGTTCGGTGGGAAGGGTGACGGTGAAGGTGGATCCCCGGCCGGGCTCGCTCTGCACGTCCACTGTGCCGCCGAGGAGATCCACGAATTTTCTGACGATGTAGAGCCCCATGCCGACCCCTCCCCGCGAACGATCGTGCTGCCTTTCCGCTTGGCGGAACATGTCGAAAATGTGGGGCCGGTCTTCGGAGGGGATTCCGATTCCCGTGTCGGCGACGGTGAGCTGGATCTTTCGCTCATCGGGGAAGTGCTGCAGGGCCACCGCCACGTGGCCTTTGTCCGTGTATTTGACGGCATTGTCGACCAAGTTTTGAAAAATATGGCGGAGCTTGAGGGCATCCGTGCGAATCGTGGGCAGATCTTCCGGGTAGTGCCATCCCAGGTCGATCTCCTTCGCGAGCGGCGTGGAGTAGGCGGCACGGAGATCTTCCATGAAGATACGCAGGGAGACGTCCCGTGATTCGGCGCGCGCGCCGCCCGTTTCGATCCGGGTGGCCTCGAGGATGCTGGAGATCATGGCGTGCAGGTCGCCGGCGTAGCGCATGATTTTCGCGAGCGCCGTTTGCTGATTGGTTGTGATGGACCCCAGCAGGCCTTCGCGAAGCATCTTGGCGTAACCAATCAACGCCGTGAGCGGCGTTCGAAGTTCATGCGACATGAAGCTGAGGAATTCCGATTGAACGCGGTTGGCCTGGAGGAGATCGTCCGCCTGCCGGCTCACCTTCTCGTAGAGCCTGGAGTTGCGGATGACCATGCCCGCCTCCGAAGCGAGACTGGACAGGAGGTCCACCTCCGCCTTGGAGAAGGCGTGGGCCGAAAAGGTGTAGACCGAAAGAACGCCCAGCGGTTCTTCCTGGGCCTCAAGGGGAATTCCGATGCACGATACGAGGCCCTTCCGTTCGAATAGATCCCGATCCAGGGTCGAAGGATCCGTCTGCACGTTCGCGACGAACACGGGATTCTTGCCGCCCAAGGCGGAATGACAGTGACAATGGGGCGATTCCAGGCCGTGACGCCGTGCGCCTTTTTCTTCGAGCCCCCGGAGGGCCGCGGGTTCCAGTTTTCCGCTCTCCGGATTGACGAGGCAGATGCAGGCTACGGTGGGAAAGCCCAGGACTCGAGCGGATTCCTCGAGGAGGACATTGAGCACGGCGTGGGGATCGAGATTGGCGCTGATGGCGCGGTTCACTTCCCGGAGTGTCGCCAGCCGCTCGAAGTCCCGCTGCATCTGGCGACGGGCTTCGTCCGCGTCTTTCCTGGCCTTTTCGGCCTCCGCAAAGAGTCGCGCGTTGTCGATGGCGAGGGCCGCGTGGGCGGCGAACTCGCGCGCCCGGCCGAGGTCTCCTTCTGAATACGGGCAGTGAGAAGGGCCGCCGACGAAGGTGACCACGCCGAACGTGTGGCCGCGGGCGGTGAGCGGGACATGCATGGCCGTTCGGGCGTTGGCCTTTCGCATGAGTTCGAGGTGACGGGCGTCCCGCGCGGTCTGTTCGAACAGGGCCGCCGGAATTTCGGGTATCAGCATCGGCTGCCCCGACCGTAACGCGTGTACCACGGGGTGGGACTCCTCGGTTACCGTCGGGGCATAGCCGTGCAGTTCACGAGCCAGGGCGTCCTTCTCCGGATCGTCCCTCGGGACCCAGAGATGGTTGAGCCGTCCTTCATCGTCGAGCCGATAGATCGCGCACCAGTCGGCGATCCGTTTCTCGGCCAGATGGATGATGCTGTGGAGCGTGGCATCGTAGTCGAGCGATTCGACGAGGACGCGGCCGGCTTCCGTGAGGAAGTCCGACCATCCTTCGGCCCGTTTCCGCTCGCGGCGGAATTCCGTTTCGCGAAGCTCCCGCTCGATGGCGGGCAGGAGCCGCGTGAGGTTTGCTTTGGTGACGTAGTCGGCCGCCCCCATCCGCATGGCGGCGACGGCCGTTTCCTCTCCGATCGTTCCCGAGATGAAGATGAGCGGCGTTTGGAGTCCCGATTCCTTGAGGATCGAAAGGGCCTCCGTGCCGCTGAAGTGGGGCATGGTGTAGTCGGCGAGAACGACGTCCCAGGGGCGGGCCTTGAGGGCGGTGGTGAAGTTCTCGGAGGACTCCACGCGATCCCAGCGCGGGTCGATTCCGGCTTTGCGGAGATGGTGAACCACAATCTCCGTGTCCTGCTCGGAATCTTCCACGAAAAGGATTTGAAGCGGCTTGTTCATGGTTTTCGCATCCGGTCTAATCGGCGGGTGGGGATGCTCCCAGACTCGTGCCACGGGCACAATACCGCACATACCCTATTCGCCGAGCAGTCCGGCACCAATGTGATGTAGATCACAAGTGATAGCACGTGTTACTTGGCGCAATTACAGTGCCATCCCTCCAAGAACTTGTTTCGAGCACACGAAAGAACTAGTAATTATTAGATGTTGGATAAATCGCCTTAGGGGCCAATGAATTCTTTCAAACTGAGAGGGTGGAGATGGGGGTACGGGGACGACAATCCTGGTCAGATTGTCACGTGGATTTGACGGGGGTGCGTTCTGTTATATGAATCACCACCCCGTCGAGGCGAGGAGCGGTGAGCGAACCTCCTCGATTCCCGTGATGGTCCGACTCACCTCAGCGGCAGCACGTTCTCGATGTGCTCCCACCAGCACGGTTTCTGAAGATAGGCGCAGGCGCCCGCATCCAGCGCGGCTTGCTCGTAAATTTTTCGCGGAAGGCCGCTGATCACGAGGCACTGGACCGCCGGATCCTGCTTCTTGGCCTCGCGAATGACGTCCAGGCCGCTCCCGTCCGGCAGGTGCATGTCGACGATGATGATTCCGGGCTTCTCCCCCTTGAGCACATGGAGGGCGCCCTTGCGCGTATACGTTTGGGTGACGTCCAGTTTGTGCCGGCTGAGATTCACCGCCCACATGGCGGCGAGGTCGTGATCGTCCTCCACGATGAGAACTTTTTTTCGTTCGGTCTTGTCCTCCACGCGAACCCCCTTTCCCCGGCGGTCCCCACCGGGCCTACGCGAATGGTACGCGTTCGCCGGCACTTGTCAACCTGGGCGGGAATGCTACATTCGCGCGCGTGCCCCCATCACCCCCTCCGGACTCTCAAATCTCAAGTTTCAAATCTCAGAAAAGTGGTGGGATGACCCTGGACGATGCCCTCCGCATCCTCCGAGCCGAGGTTCGGCAGTGGAAAGTGCCGGTCGTCGGTTGGTACTCTCCCGGCGCCGGCGAAATCGCCCCGGGGGTCCGGGCAGAGTCCCGCACACGGTCGCCGTACGCCGTTCTCATCTCCTGCATCCTCTCGCTTCGCACGAAAGACCGGACGACCCACGCCGCCGCTGAAAGACTTTTTGCGGCCGCCTCCACGCCGCGCGATATGCTCACGCTCACGCCGCGGAAAATCGAGAGATTGATCTACCCGGTCGGTTTCTACAGGACAAAGGCAAAAAACATTCTCCGGATCAGCCGAATCCTTCTTGAACGGTGGGGCGGTCGAGTCCCCGATACGATCGAAGCATTGCTGGAACTTCCCGGCGTCGGCCGAAAGACCGCGAATCTGGTCGTCACGCTCGGCTACGACAAGTACGGCATCTGCGTGGATACCCATGTCCATCGAATTTCGAATCGATGGGGCTACGTGCAAACCCGAAGCCCCAATGAGACCGAAATGGCTTTGCGCAAGAAACTTCCACGCCGCCATTGGAAAACATTCAACGACCTCCTCGTGACCTACGGACAGAACCTCTGCGTGCCCATTTCGCCGTGGTGCTCGAAGTGCAGGATTTCGTCGTTCTGTCGGAGGGTTGGCGTCAAGACGCACAGGTAGTCCCGCACTTTCCACACCATCGCGGACTTCGTGTCCGCCGTAAAGGTTGAAAGTGCGGCCGGCATCACGCCGGGCCGTCTTTCCAACATGGGCCATTCGTCTATAATGCCGCGGAATAGGGATGGGCAAAATCATTCTCGCCTCGAAGTCGCCCCGGCGGTCGGAACTGCTTGAAAGCATGAAGATTGCCTTTGAGGCGATCCCCAGTGCCGTTCAAGAGAGTTTGAAGGAGGGGGAGGATCCGAAGGACGGTTGCATGCGGCTCGCCTTGGCCAAGGCGTTCGACGTCTGTGAAAAAGTCGACGGTCAGTCGGCGGAGGAATCGTGGGTGATCGGGGCCGACACCCTGGTGGTGGTGAACGGAACCGCCCTCGGCATTCCGAAATCGTACGACCAGGCGCGGCACATGCTGCGGATGCTCAGCGGGCGCGAGCACTGGGTGTTCACCTCGTTCGCCGTGGTCAACTCGGTCACGCGGGGATGGGAGGCGGAGTTGGTCGGAACGCTGGTGAAGATGAAAGAGGTGGACGAGCAGGAGATCGAGCGGTACCTCCAGACGGGCGAACCATTCGACAAGGCCGGGGCCTATGCCATTCAGGGGATCGGGGCGTTCATGGTGGAGAAGATATTCGGCTCGTACACCAACGTGGTGGGGTTGCCCATGGCGGAACTCATTCAGGTCCTGATCAAGATGGGCGCGATTCCGGGGTTCCCGGGGAAGCACGAGGAGGAGAAGAAGTGAGCACGATCCCGATGCCGGCCGTCCGGCCTTCCGACATCGCCGGGAGGCTGCGGGAGGTTCGGGAGAGAATCGACCGGGCGGCGCGACGGTCCGGCCGATCGGCCCACGACGTCCGTTTGGTCGCGGTCACGAAGACGCTCGACGCCGCCGTGGTCCAAGCGGCCTGCGCGCTCGGCCTTTCGGACTTTGGCGAGAACTATATTCAGGAAGCCGCGAAGAAAGTGGCGATCCTCGTGGGGGAAGGCGCACGCCCGACGTGGCACTTGATCGGCCACCTTCAGGCGAATAAGGTGAAAGCCGTGATGGGAACGTTCGCTTGGATACATTCCGTGGATCGGATGTCGTTGCTCGACGATCTCGCGCGTCAGGGTCGGGCCGAAGCCGCCATGCCGGAACTCCTTTTGCAGGTCAATCTCGAACAGGATCGCGCGAAGAGCACCAAATTTGGATTTGAGCCGGCGGAGTTGGAAAATGCCCTCCATGCCGCCGCGGAGCGGCGCCTCCCCGTGCGGGGCCTGATGACCTTCCCGCCCTATTTCGAAGATCCCGAACGAGCGCGCCCGTACTACGCAAGATTGCGGGCCTTGCGCGAGGAACTGGCCCGCCGCGATTGGGGCGAGGGGATCGAGATCCGGGAACTCTCGATGGGAATGTCGAATGACTTCGAAACCGCGATCGAAGAGGGGGCGACGATGGTGCGTGTGGGGACGTCCTTGTTCGGCGCCCGGATGGCAGAGCCGTCCCGCGACGGCCAGGACGGCCCCAAGCGGGGCGGCGCCCGGATGGCAGAGCCGTCCCGCGACGGCCAGGACGGCCTAAAGCGGGGTGGGCCGCGGAGGAGAGACGAATGAAAAAGGTCGGACTCATCGGTGGCGGTCGAATGGGCGAGGCCCTCGTGCGGGGCCTCATCTTTTCCAAGTTTCTCCCGTCCGACGCCGTGGGGGTGTGTGACGTGGACTTGCGCCGCCTGGACCATCTCCATCAGGAGTTCGGCGTGGCGACGTTCAAGAGTAACGCGCTGCTGACCCAATGGGCGGACGTCATCGTGTTGGCGGTCAAGCCCCAGATCGTGACCGGGGTCCTCCGGGAGTTGGCCGGCGGGAAGCTGGACGGAAAACTGATCGTATCGATTGTTGCGGGGCTGCCGCTCGAAACGATCAAGGCCGGTTTGTCCCCAGCCGTTCGCGTGGTGAGGGTCATGCCCAACACGCCGGCCCAAGTGCTTGAAGGCATGTCCGTGCTCTGCTTCGATGCCGGTCTTGGAGAAGCAGAGCATGTGTTTGTGAAGCAGATGTTTGAATCGGTCGGCCAAGTGGTGGTTACGGAAGACGAGAAGATCATGAATGTGGCGACGGCGCTCGTGGGAAGCGGGCCGGCCTTTGTGTTTCTGTTCATCGAGGCGGTGGCGGACGGTGCGGTTCGGATGGGGCTGCCGCGGGACAAGGCTTACGCGGCCGCGGCGCAGATGGTGCTCGGCGCGGCCAAGCTCGTGCTCGAAACCGGTCAGCATCCCGGCCAGCTCAAAGACCAGGTGGCTTCCCCCGGCGGAACTACGATCGAGGGGCTGAGCGCGCTTGAAAAAGGCGGTTTCCGCGGGCTTTTGATTGACGCGATTGAAGCGGCCACAAAGCGCTCGGAACAGTTGTCTCCCACCGCGAAGAAGTGAAATGCACAACGTTTTAGCCGGGCTGGCGGTGGTCCTCGATGGACTCCTGACGTTCTATTTCTGGATCGTCGTCGTCGGAGCCCTGATCTCGTGGGTCAACCCTGACCCCTACAATCCGATCGTGAGATTTCTGAGGGGGGTGACGGAACCGGTGTTTCGCCCCATCCGGCGCCTTTTGGGAAGGTGGATGATGGTTTCGGGGATCGACCTGAGCCCGCTGGTGGTCATTCTTCTCATCCAGTTTCTTCAGTACGCCGCCGTGGCGAATCTGCGCGAATGGGCCGCGAAGCTGAATTGAGATCGATTTTTCGTCGAAGGAGGGAACGATGAAACTGACTCCCATGGAAATCCGGCAATCGGAGTTTCGCCGCACGTTCACCGGCTACGATACGGGCCAGGTGCGGGCGCTGCTCGACGTGGTGGTGGAAGAAATGGAACGGCTCATCAAGGAAAATTCGACGATGAAGGGGGATCTGCGGCGAAAGGACATGCGGCTTCAGGAGATGGAAGACGGCGAAAAGAACGTTCGCGAGACACTCCTCACGCTTCACAAGATGACCCAGCAGGTCCGAGGGGACGCCGAGAAAGAGGCGGAGCTGATCGTCAGCCGGGCGCAACTTCAGTCTGAAACGATCCTCAACGACGCCCAGCAGAAATACAACCGGCTGGTGTCGGAACTCCAGGAGATGAGGCGTGTGAAGATTCAGTTCGAGGCCGCCGTGCGATCGGCCGTGGATCAGCATTTGAAGATGCTCGAAGGACTGACCGCGCCGGAAATCGAGCGGACGGAGGACAAGATTCGGTTTTTCACCGGAGCCAAATCGGGCGAGTAGTGGCGTGTAGGGCAAGTCATGGTCGAGATTGCTTCGTCGGGAACTCCTCGCAATGACGGCAACCGTTTGTCCTTGCGAGCGAAGCGAAGCAATCTCATGACGACAAACCCGGCCACGACTTGCCCTACGATCCGGTAGTGGCCTGGGTGAAGACCCCTTCGAGGGGCCGTTTCATCACCTTCGAAGGGATCGAAGGCTGCGGGAAGTCCACCTGCATCCGCCATGTGGCGGGCCGTCTGCGGCGTTCAGGCAGACGGGTGGTGGTGACGAGAGAGCCGGGCGGAACTCCCGACGGACTCTTCATCAGGAAGCTGCTTCTCGAGTCCTCAGACGCGATGGACCCTCGAACCGAGCTTGTTCTCTACTGCGTGGACCGTTGGATTCATTCGGCTAGGGTGATCCTCCCCAGGCTGAGGCGTGGGGGCATTGTGCTGTCCGATCGATACTACGACTCCACGATGGCGTACCAAGGGGCGGGCCGGAAACTGCCCTCTTCTTTCCTTCGTGAGTGGGTCCTGGGCGTGGGCAATCTTCCCCGGCCGGATCTTACCCTGCTCCTCGACTGTCCGGTGGAAACCGGTTTCCGACGTCTCCGGAGTCGTGGGTTTTCGCGAGACCGGATGGAGCGGGAAGCACTTTCTTTCCACCGGAGGGTCCGAGCGGCCTACCTGGAACGAGCAAGACGCGATCCGGAGCGCTTTCGCGTGATCGACTCTTCCCGTTCTCTCTCCAAGGTGCTGCTGGACGTGGAGGGCACGGTGGAGAATCTTCTGCCATCCTCTCGTAGACGGTAGACCATCGAATGGGCTTAATTGAGGGATGGTCGAAGGTCCGCCGGGCCATCGTGGCGAAGTTCTCCGCCCTCGCGGACGGGGTGGCCAAGCGTGATCCCAAGGTCCTGGCGGAATTGGAGGAGTTTCTGATCACCTCGGATTTTGGGCCGGAGGTGTCCAAACGGCTCGTGGAAGAGGCACGGAAACTCCTGGGTGCCGGAGAATCGACCGACGTCCAGACCGTCAAGGGTAGACTGGCCGTGGTGCTCCTCGAAACGCTGAAGATTCCATCGACCGGGGCGGTTGTCGGTCCCAAACCCCGGGTGATCTTTCTGGTGGGCCCCCATGGGGTGGGGAAAACCACCACGGCGGGCCGGCTGGCGCATCGTTTCGCTTCAGAAGGGAAATCGGTGGTGCTGGCTGCGGGTGACACTCACCGCGCGGCGGCCATTGAGCAAGTGCGCCAGTGGGCAGGGCGTTCAGCCTCCACGCAGGGTCGGGTGGAATGCGTGGGTCAGCAGGAGGGTGCTGATCCGGCTGCTGTGATTTTTGATGCTGTGACGCATGCGCGGAAGTCGGCATCGGATTTCGTGATTGCGGACACCGCCGGACGGGTCCACACCCGGCAGCCGCTCATGGAATCTCTCCAGAAGACCCGCCGCGCCATGGAGAAAGCGCATCCCGGTTCTCCGCATGAAACGCTTCTCGTTCTCGATGCGACCGTAGGGCAGAATGCGCTATCCATTGCCCGCAGCTTCGCCCAAGCCGTGCCGCTCACGGGGCTGGTGCTGACCAAGATGGACGGAACGGCCAAGGGTGGAACGGTCTTCGCGCTATGCCGGGAGTTGAGGATTCCGGTCGTCTACGTCGGAGTGGGGGAAGGAGCCGGGGATTTGGTGCCGTTCGAAGCAGGGAGCTTCGTCGGTTCGCTCTTGGATTAAGCTTCTTCCTCGTCGATCTTGGCGCGGGACGCGTGAGTGGCGGATTCGATGACTTCCCGGCGCCGTTGCTCCCCCATCTCGTTCTCAAGACCGGACTGGCACGTTACGCACATTCGGGCAAAGGGCATGATGCGAAGGCGGGCCGTGGGAATCGTGGACGTGCAATTCTCGCAGGCGCCGTATTCCCCCCGGTCGATCCGAAACAGGGCGTCGTTGATCTCCTTGAGTTTCTGGCTTTCGATGTCTCCGAGCATGAGCGTCAATTCGCGCTCGCGGTCGCTGTAGGCCTGATCGTACAAGTCGCCCACTTCCCGTTTCAGAGAGTACCGCTCCTTCTTGGCCGTTTTCAGGATCTGGGTGAGGAGATCTTCCTTCATCTTGGCCAGCTGATGGCGAATTTCGAGGTAAGGTCCGCTGGTCGCTTTGCGGATCTTTTTGGCGGACTTCTTGGCCGTCACACGGGCGGGGGTCGCCGACTTCTTGACCTTGGCCGTCTTCTTCCTATCTTTGCTCATGCTTTTCTTGGAGCCGCGGATTCGGTGGGCAATCCGTCTCAAAATTCCGATGGCGTTCTCCCTTCTGCCCGCGGCATCTGCCCATCTTAGCGGGGAAAGTCCCCATGTCAAGTGGACCCCGGATCGATTCGACGCAGCGGACGCATGGACGGGTTCCGAATGCACGGTATACTGGTGGGCCTGCAACCCGAGGGATACACGATGGAAGGGATTGATACCAAGACGACGCCGGCGGGCGATCCGCCCAGCGGACTCCCGCGATTTTTTCAAAATCTCGAGCGCCGGAGGGCGGAGCGAATCGCGGAGGAACTCGGAGCGTATCTTGGGCCCGGAGAGCGTGTCCTCGATCTTGGATGCGGACCTCTGGTGGTGGCGGATCACATCCGGAGGCGGCTCGATGTTCAGATTGTGGGCCTCGATACTTTCGACGCGCGCAAGGTCCGGCTGCCCCTGGTGCTCTCCATGGGCGACCGTACGCCGTTTAGGACGGGTTCGTTCGACACCGTGTTAATCGGATTTGTTCTGCATGAGTGTTCGGATGCCGGCGTGGCGATCCTTCAGGAAGCGCAGCGGCTCGCGCGGAAGCAGGTCCTGCTGTTGGAGGAAGGGTACGATACGACCCTGGACCGCATTCTCCTGCGCACGATCGACAAGCTTCTGAATCGCCCCGACCCCAACGCCCCGATCTCGCGGCCGCTGTTCCGGCCCTCGGCCGATTGGTCAAAACTCTTCCGGAATCTGGGATTTGAAATCGCCGGCGTGAAATGGATGAGGACCACTCCGCTGTTCCGGACGCGGCAAGTCCTATTCGTCCTCCGCCCGTAGCCGGGATCAACGCTGAACGATCTTGATGTCATTCTTGCCGCTGCCCCCGTAGATCGTAACGCCTCCGTATTCCCGGTCGATGGTGCTCACGGCCGGCCCGATGCGGACGCGTACCCGCGCCGCGAGCTTCTCGGTTACCTTGATCGTCGGCCGATCGGACCCCCGCGTGCCGCCCCCCTGCTGGAGGAGTTGCCTGCGTTCCTCGATCTGCTGCTTCTGAAGATGCAAGGCTCTCCAGTGGTTGACGATCTTCTCGATCTGCGGGCGCTTCTCCTCGGGCACCCAGGATAGGTCCTCCCGGCCGAGGACGTCCTTCGAAATCGTGCGTTCGATCTTCATGAGCTCTTCCGTGACCGTTTTCAGGGTGAGGTTGAGGTCCTTCAACTCTTTCTCGCGCACGAAATCGATCCCCACCTCCACGGACGTGGGCGCGGCCATCTCCGAGCCGAGTTTCTTGACTTCGATTCCCTGGGCGGCCCGAACCTCTCCTCCGAGGATGGCCCCCTTGCCTTTGAGCGCCCGAATCTTTCCGCCACAGGAGACTCTGCTGTCGAGAAGGGCGTTTCCCACTTCAACGTCCCCGTAGACCTCGAGCGTGGCCCGCTCCACGTACATGGCGCGCAAGCTCCCCTTGCAGCGAATCACCGCTTTGTCCTGTCCCATGACGCCGCGCTCCAAGCGGACGTTTCCGCCCGCGGTGATATCCGCTGCTTCGACGACCTCGTGTACATCCAGGTCGCCTTCCACCTCGATCTTGAAACCATTGGCCACGCGGCCGCGGACTTCCAAGTTTCCCTTGCAACGAATGTTTCCGGTGGAGAGGTCCACGTCGCCTTGAATGACGGTCAGCTGGCTGACCTCCATCCGATTTTCGACAATGCGGCAGGAGCCGCCGGTGGTTGCGCGGTATTCGAGAAGTCCGTCTTCCCGCCGGAGGATCTCCACGTTCTTGCCGGCGGCCGGGGATTCATCCCGTCCGGCATGGCCGGGGAGTACACGGCCCGTGACGGTGAACCCGTCGCGTCCCGCGATGGCCTCCCGCTTGGTCGCGATCAGGTCGCCCGCTGAAACCGAGCGGACGGTCGACCGTTCCCTGAAGTCGACCGGCTCATCCGCCGGCGATGGGGCCCGATCCTGGGATCGCGGTTCCGCCCATTTGAATTCGGCGTCGATCCCCTTGCCGGCCGCCTCGCCGCGGGCGATGAGCACCCCTTCGAAAGCTTCCCTCTGCCGGATCTTCTCCAGACAGTCCGCGACGGGGGCGTCGAGGATGCCTCGAACCACTTTTCGATCGTGCACGGCCTCGCTCAGATCCTCCGCCGAGATCGGGCGGGGAAGATTGAGCGGCAGGTCGAGTGGGTTGAAGGTGGCAGTCGCTTCCATCTCGTCAGGAGACACGGTTACGCGAAGGATGAGCGAACGCGAACCGGCTCCCGGCGGCGCGGCGGCGAGATCCGAAAGCTCGGGCATACCTGGCCTGGACCGTATCTTATCAGGGCTGTTCGGTTCGGGCGAGGAGAATCAATGGGGAGATCGGCGCGCCGATGTGATCCAGCTCACGCCTCTTTCATCTGGGGATACTTTGCCCCACGGTTGGGGACGGATCGTGAGCCTTGGCCACGTGGCGTTCCGTCGCATCGGCGCAACGCACGATTCATCGACGGCGTTGGAGAAGTTGCGCTCCCTGCCCGGCGTTTGAGCCTGGCACGTTCTTTGATCTTAGGAGGTTGGCACCCGGCCTTCAATAGCCTCCCATCGTGGTCGGCCTGGAGGGCCGGGTACCGCGCCTTCCATGGCTGGAGGAAAGATGGATCGAGATTTGACCGACGAACGAAGTCTTCGAATCTACCTTGTGCTGCTCACGATCATGGTGGGCGCGATGCTCTACCTGGCGGCCTGACGATGAATAGGCTACAGATCGGCGAAAACCAGCGACTCGAGGAAGGGGAGAGAGAACGTTTCTCGTTTCTCGCCGAACTCCATCAATTTGCGCTGGACCTCATTCAAGCGATCCGGTCCTTCAGCCCGACTGAGGCCCGAAAGATTCTCCGGTGCGTCGAGGACTCGATCAAGCCCTAGACAAACGGAATCCCCCGTTGGACAGATGGCGGGGAAGGCAGGGTCGTTGATGATCCACGGCCCCATCACGAGAAACCCCCCACTTGGAAATGGGCCCATGTTCGGCTGACCGGGCCGGACGCCGAGCGGATATTCCGCCAGCGGGCGGTTTCCAACGTAGTTGATATCGCGCCGGATGCGCGGATCGCTTTTCGCCGTGATCGCGGTCTGCCCGTCGAACACCTCGTCCATGAATCGTCCCGTCATCATCGGATTGACGTTGTAGATCAACGAAGGGTAGGCATCCTGCATCGAGTAGAGCACCGAGCCGAGCCACTCTTCCGGCTGCCAGTACCCGGCCCCACCGATGCTGGTCCACGAGCTGTCGTTGGCGTCGGGTTGGACCAAGACCTGCACGCCGAGGTCGTTCAGGTGCTTGAGATAAGCCGGGATAAACGCGTCCAGGGAAATGCCGATTCCGTACCGATACCCGGCGTAATCGCATGCGCCCACGTCACCCAGCGCGCCCGGCGTGACCTCGATGGTTTGCTCAAACGGAACGAGGTTTACCTTGTCCCACCGGTAGACGATACGGCCCTGGGTATCGAAGAAGAGCGTGGCGTTGGTGACGCGCGTGTCCGAGGCGCTGACGGCGAGCGTGGCGGCATCGAACATCGGCACAAGCGTGGTGGCCATGACCGGCACGCCGTATTTCTGAGCCGCATAGGCGAAGGTTCGCGTGAAGGATTTCCAGCCGTGGCTCGCAAGCTTGTGGACGATGACCTTCACATCGCCGGAGTCGGCGAACTGGGCGGCCGCAATGAAGAGCGATGTCTGTCTCCTGGCGCGGGCCCCCTCGTCGCCGACAAACACCAGCGGGAGCCCGGTGTATTCCTCGAAGACCACCAGGTTGGGTATGTCTTTTCGAAAATAATCGGACGATCGCTTCATCATGCAATCGATCACGGCCGCGTAGGACGCTTCGGATTCCCCTTCTTCCACGTTCACTCGCCGCCCGAGCGCGAAGACCCTCACCTTTGCATCCTGCTTCATCGATCCCAGGACCACGGGATCGAAAAGCTTGGCGCAGTCGACACCCCCGGCGGCCATCGAGGGAGCCTCGGGAATGGCGGAGGCGGTGTACGCCGGCGTGCATGTGATCGGCGCGCTCGTCAGGCTTTCACCCTTCTCGCAACTGAGGCCGAGAGCCGCCAGGATCCAGGAACCAGGAACGAGGAACTGTGAGATATTCATGCCAACCTTTTCTTGATCCCTTCCGCAATCTTCGTCGCAAAAGCCATGATGGTGAGCGAGGGATCGAGCGATAAGGAGGTGGGGAAAACGCTCCCGTCGGCCACAAAAAGATTTTTCACCCCCCGCGCCTCGCCGTTCAAGTCCAAGACCCCGAAATCGGGGTCTTTCGACATGGGGACGGTTCCCATGATGTGCGGCCCCACGGCGATGCAGCGTTTCATGTCGATCCCGTTGACGGCGCTCTCGATGTCCGAATCTTTCCGAACCCGTGTGCCGACGTTGTCGAAGAAGATCACCTCCTCGCAGCCGGAGGCCAGGAACATGCGGGCCGACTTCTTGAAATAATCGCGGGCCTTCAGGGCATCGGGCTCGCTGATGGCGTAGTGCGGGACTTCGCGGCCCTCGGAGTCCAACTCCACGCGGCCACCGACCTCGTCGTCCAAAATAGAAAGCGTGAGGCCGTAGTGATCGTATTTCGACATGAACTCGGTGAGCTCCGGACCGAACCAGGGGCTCAGCGCGGCCATTGAGCCGGGATGGAGGAAGCCGGGAAGAATGAGATAGCCCCCTTCGATGTGGCGGCCTTGGGCATCGCGACGCGTCTTGCGCCATTCATGGACGGCAAACGGCGACGGGATATTGCGATACGAGTGGACGGGGTCCGGGAATTTGCCCATGACCCAATAGTTCGGGTTTAGAAACAGTTGTGCGCCAAGTCGCTTGTGGGCGACGCCGGAGCGGAGCAGGAGTCCGGCCGATCCGAGCCCGCCGGCACTCACCACCACGGCCTTCGCGTGGACCTCGATCTCGTGCGTGGGTGTTTCGGACGCGGGATCGAGGAACGTGCCTTGAATGCCTACGGCCATGCCGTTTTCGGTGATGACGCGACGGGCGCGGCAGTTGGTGAAAATCCTGGCCCCGGCGTTCGACGCCCGGGGGACATACGTGACCAGCATGCTTTGCTTGCGGTTGTACGGGCAGCCCAGAGTGCAGAATCCGGAAGAGGTACACGCCTGACGTGCCTGCGGAACGGCCCCTCCCTCCCATTCGAGCGTCTTGCAGGCCTCGCGGAATCGCTTGTTCTGCTCGTTGAACAGGTATTCCGGAGCGACTTCGACGTGAAGGTTGCCTTCGACCCGGTCGTAGTACGAATAGAACTCGTCGCCGATCCCATGCGGATCGCGCCACTGCTCGAATCGGTCCCGCGGCAGCCGAAAGCTGTCCGCCCAGTATTTGACCGTTCCCCCGCCAAGGCACCGCCCATACGAGAGGATGACGCCTTCGCGCGTGGCCACGAACCCACCCCAGGCGGCCACTTTGAGAAAACTTTCCGTCTCGATTTCGTTGAAATCCTTCTCCGCGGTGAAGAATCCGCCTTCTTCGAGGACAACGACGGAGAGTCCCGCCTCCGAAAGTTCCCCGGCCACCACCCCCCCCCCGGCACCGGAGCCGACGATGCAGACGTCGGCCGTCTCGGTCACCTTCTTGTTGATCGTCCGGCTTGTGTAAATCACGCGTGATAGGTGGATTCCACCAGCCCCGGCACCTCGACGGGCGCGATCCCATACTTGTCCTTCCACGTTCCATCGTACGGGAGATGGGCGAAGACGCGCGGGTCGCCGAAATAGTAGAACGCGCAGACGGATTTGATCGCGTTGTACCCCAGAAGTCGAAAGCCCAGTCCCGACGAGCGCCACCGGAGCAGTTCGCTACGGGCCTGGTCCACGCTCATCCGGGTGAACCGGCTGAAGCGGAAACCTGGGAACACCGGCCACCATTCAATCAACCCGAGGAGGGTTTTGAAATCGCTCGTGATCGCCGGCTCGGCGGCGGACATCCATACGAGGTGGCGGTCGACCCGGTCGACGATGCCGATTTCATCGGGGCTCGGCCACGGTGGCTCGCTTGGAAGAACGGCGTGGGATGCCTTGCGAAGGACTTCGCGATGTTTGGGGTTCAGAAATAGATTCCCGGCGGGTACGGGCGGCGCGGCCGATGTGGTATCATAGCCGGAAGCTGCGAAGTAGGTGGAAATCATTCCCAGAGATTGCAGGAACTCCCTTCGCCTCATGAGGCGAACCTACTCCATCGTTACCGTCGGGTCAATGCTTTCGCTTGGATTGGCGCTGCTGCTGGGACGGCCTGCCGCTTCATGGGGGCGGTCATCAAGCGCCTCCCATCGGGATGCGGATGTTCCAGTGCTGATTTTCGTCCCCGAGGTGGCCGAGACCTCCTATCAGCGCGGGCCATTTAGCTTTCTGCCCGACGGCATCGCGCCTATATTCCTGCGCGACGAACCATCGCTCAATCCGCTCCTCGCGCAAACGGCCGGCCGCATCCGGGGGAAATGGCACGTCTTTCCTTCGCCTGTGATGGCGTTGCGCCTCGACCGCTGGCTGGCCGAGGCCGCGTCGGCGATTTCACCGCGGGAAGGAGCATGGGGAGCGAACCGGGAGGCCCCGAACCCCTATCCGGTAACCACCGTCGCCGTCGAGCGCGGTAGCGCGCGGGTGCGGCGTGTTGCCCTGACCTTTGATGCGTGTTCGGGCAGGCATCCGGCGCTCGACCAACGTGTGGAGGCCGTTCTGACGCGAATGGGAGTCCCGGCCACCATTTTCGTGGGGGGTGCTTGGGCGGAGCATTCGCCGGATCGGGTGCGCCGACTCGCCAGGAATCCCCTCTTCGAAATCGGGAACCATTCCTACAGCCATCCCCATCTTACGCGTGTCACGGATGAACGTCTGATGGAGGAGATTCAGTGGACGCAGGACATCCTGTACAACCTGACCGGCAGTACCCCCAGACTTTTTCGGGCTCCCTTCGGAGAGGTGGACGACCGGCTCGTGCGGGGCGCCGCGCTCCTGGGGCTGAGGACGATTCAATTCGACGTGGCCTCGGGCGATCCCGACCCGCGCGCCACCAGCGACCGCCTGGTGTCGTGGGTGCTGCACAGCGCCCGGAGCGGTTCCATCGTCGTGATGCACATCAATCGAAGGGGCTGGCACACCGCGGAGGCCCTGCCGGAGATCGTCCGATCGCTTCGTCGTCGCGGTTTCCAGCTTGTGAAAGTGTCGGATCTCTTGCAGGGATGAACCCATCCCTGTAAGAAGGCGCCTATGTCGATTTCGGCTGTAATCCTGGCTGCGGGCAAGGGCGTCCGCATGAAATCGGATCTCCCGAAGGTTCTCCACCCCCTCTGGGGAAAGCCACTCGTTCACTATCCGGTGCAGTTGGCGAAGGCGCTCCATGCAAGTCCCATCAGCGTGGTCACGGGGTATCGACCGGATGGAGTTCGAGCCGCGTTGAAGAGTGGCGGCGTGTCCTTTGTTCACCAGAGTCCCCAAGGGGGAACGGGGCACGCGTTGATGTGCGTTGGGAAAGCGTGGGGTCGTTTCAAATCCCCCGTGCTCATGCTGCTGGGCGATGTTCCCCTGCTGAAAGTGGAAACGCTGCGCGAGTTGATGCGCGTGCATCGTGCTCAGAGGCCGGCGGCGACCGTTCTGACCGCCGAAGTGGAGAAGCCGCGGGGATACGGCCGGATCGTGAGAGACGGACTGGGTAGGGTGTCGGCCATTGTAGAGGAGTTGGACGCCCGTGAAGATCAAAAGAACATCCCCGAGATCAATACGGGCATTTTCATTTTCGATCCTTTATTCCTGAATTCCCATTTGTCGCGTTTGGGCAGGGAGAATCAGAAGAAGGAGTATTACGTCACGGATCTTGTGGCAATTGCTTCCGAGGAGGGACTTCCCGTGGAAGCCGTAAGAGTAGCGGATCCCAGGGAGATTCAGGGGATCAACACCCGGAAAGATCTCCTGACCGCGCGGGATATCCTAAGACAGTTCACGGTGGACGATCTGATCGAGAGGGGAGTCACGATCCTGGACGGTCGATCGGTCTATGTTGAGCCGGGCGTGTCCGTCGGCGAGGGGACCGTTCTCCACCCGCACGTTTTTCTTCGAGGGGAGACACGCATCGGGCGGAATTGCGAAATCGAGCCGGGCGCGGTGATTCAGAATTCGGTTCTCGCCGATGGCGTGCGGGTGAAACCCTACTGCGTGATCGAGGAGAGCGTCATCGGGCAGGGTGCGCAGGTGGGTCCATTCGCGCGGTTGCGACCCGCCTCGCGAGTGGCCGAAGATGCCCGCGTGGGTAATTTTGTGGAGATGAAGAAAACAACCCTCGGGCGCGGTTCGAAGGCCCAGCACCTGAGCTACTTGGGCGACGCAACGATCGGGGAGGGCGTGAACGTCGGCGCGGGCACCATCACGTGCAACTACGACGGGAAGAAGAAATACCGGACGATTCTTGAGAAGGGCGTTTTTGTGGGGAGTGACACTCAGTTTGTGGCCCCCGTTCGCGTGGGGAAAGGCGCCTACATCGGCGCCGGCTCGACCATCACGGAAAACGTCCCCCCCGGCGCCCTCGCCCTCTCCCGCGCCCCTCAGAAGAACATCAAGGGCTGGACCTCGTCGCGCCGCAGGCATCGCCGGTAGGTCTACCGTCTTCTCCAATCGCGTAGGCTCTCAGGGATTGAATCCGCCGCGCCCAATGGCGGATCGGGAGATCGCCGCGCTGAAGGAGATCCGGACGATTCGAAACTAGGTCGCGACCTTCGGCGTTTCAGGGAGCGCCGAATTCGGATTCGAACTCGCGGAGGCGGCCGCGCACGCCGAGCGTGTCGGCCCACGAGCGGAGGTAGGCCCAGTCGAGGGTCAGGCGTCGTTGGTCGAAGACCCTCCAAGCGTCTCCAATGTCCGGTGGGCGCGCGGATTTCAGCTTGAGCAAGATAAGGTCTTCGGCCGATATGATGGGTGCTTGGAGTCCCGGCAGTAGTTCCTCGTTGGTTGTGCGGCCAAGCACGCTTCGGAAATAGTCGATCCCCGAAAAAATGATGTCGACATCGACTTTTGAAGGGTAAGGACCCACAAGCGTTTGGCAGGTCACCCCTTCCCAGTTGCCGAGTTGGCCCTCACCCCGCTCTTCGGACAGGTCGAACCATTTGCGGGCCACGGCCATCTTGATGTCCTGGAAGTTGGCGGCGAGAACGACGACATCGACATCGAAGGTGGCTCGGGGCTTGGCGCGGACACCTACGGCGAATCCTCCGGCAATGCCCCAGGGCAATCCCATCTCATTCAGGGCCTCCGACACGCGGATGAGAGCGGTTTTCACCTCTTCGAGTGTGGCGAGTCCCTTCACGTCGGTATCCCGATGGCGATTGTTATAGGCCCGGCCCAACAAGTCAATAAGCGAGGCCGTCTGCTCCGGGGGAGTGAAGTGAATCCATCCGCGTTCGTCCTGGTACGGCATGGGCGATGAATATTATACCAAGTTTGTGCCGAAGGAGAGGGGGGAAAAACGCGCGGAAACTACCCGCGGTCGAGGCGGTCGGCCATAAGCAGAGGTCGGCCGATGGGGTTCTTGGCGAAGACTTTCCCGTGGACGATGACCTTGTCGCCACGCTTGAGTGCGTTCAACGTGCCCAAGGCGTCGCGATTCGACTTCGCGATGTAAATGATCAGATTCACCCGGTTCTCGCCCGAGAAAAACTCGACGTACTCTTCGGGACCAATCCCGTGGTCCTTCATTCCGAGAAAATAGTTCGATTGGTCCATGAACTCGTCCTGCACCCGTACGTTCTTCCCGATGTGGTCTGCCACTTGTTTCATAAGATCAACGGCCCCGATTTCGGTGTAGCCCGCGGGTTCCGGCTTTGGCGCAGGCGAGGACGTTTTGGCGGCTGCTTTCGAAGCGGACGGTGAGGTCGGCGCCGCCCGGGTTGCGGCTGGGCTCGCCGGCTTGGTTGATTTGGGTTTGGCAACCTTAGGCTTGCCGGTGGCGGCGGGCTTGGCCGGTGCGGCCGGCTTGGGCGCAGTGGGAGGAGCCGTTTCGGCAGCCTCTCCGGCGGCTTCCCCCGGAGTGGGAGCACCCGCCGCCTCACGCTCTTCCTCCACCTCAGGGACTTCAGGTTCGGCGCTTGCCGGAGGTGTGCTTGTGACTTTGCCGGAATTTGGATCCGGGGAGGGAGCTTCTTCCGAGGTGGTTGATGCAACGGATTGGGGAGCGGGAGGCTCCTGCGAAGGCTCCGCCGACGGTTCGCCCTGAGCCGAGTGATCATTTCCGACGACGATGATCAGGTCGAACTGGCTCTCCCAGGAAAGCGGCTTGATCGATTGAGTGGACGGCATGAGATCGGCTATTTTTTTCGCGTCGTCCCGGGCGCCGTCTTTGTAGTAGATGACGGTGGAGTCGAAGATCTTGTCCGCTTTGTCCACCTTGGAGACGGTGAATCCGTGCTTCTTGAGAAAACTTCCCATTTGCGCCGCGCGGCCCGTCGTACGCGTACCGTTGAGGACTTTGATGGAAAGGGCGAAAGCCGGGAGAGTGGAGCAACAGACCGTCAAGCCCAGAATTGCCGCCGCGAGCCGGCGGGGAGCGGTGTGCCTTTTCATCCGGGCGGATTCTAGTCAAAATGGAGCCGTGCGTCAAAAAACAATGCTGGGGACGGAGGATCGGTTTGTGGATGCTTTGCGTCGTCGAGCGGCGGGCGGAGATCCGTCGATCCGACTTGGAATCGGCGACGATGGGGCCGTGGTCTCCGGACCGAGGGGAGATTGGGTTTTCAGTGTGGACGCGTGTGTGGAAGGAATCCACTTCGACCCGGCCATCATGCCCCTGGAAAGTATGGGTTCCCGAGCGCTGGGCGCGGCGCTCAGCGACTTGGCGGCCATGGGGGCGACCCCCCGCTACTACTTGGTTTCGGTGGAGATTCCTTCGGCGGGCGCGGAGAACCGCTTGCGAAGGGTGTACAAAGGTTTCAGCGCCCTCGAGCATCAATGGAAATTGCACCTCATTGGGGGAAATGTTTCACGGGGGGATCGACTCTCGCTCCATACGACGGTCATCGGAGAGTTAGGCAAAGATCGCCCCCTCACCCGAAGTGGGGCAAGGCCGGGCGACGGCCTGTACGTGACCGGGACCCTCGGCGAGTCGGCATGGGGACTGCGGCTATTGAAGGATCGCGGCCGGCGGCTGAATCCTTCGGAGCGTCAATCCGTTCAGAAGTTTCTTCGGCCGTCTCCGCGAATCGATGAAGCTCGCTTCCTTCTGAGGCATCGATTGGCGTCGGCCGGGATGGATATCAGCGACGGGTTGCTGCTTGATCTTTCCCGCCTCTGCCGCGCGAGCGGCGTGGGAGCTGCGCTGCGGGAGGGTCGGATTCCGCGCCCGCAGGGAGCGACGGAACGAGAGATGCTCACGGGAGGCGAAGACTACGAACTGTTGGTGGCCGTGCGGCGGAAGGCTGTGGTTAGGCTGAGCAAGGCGGCTTCCCGCGTATTCCACGCCACGTTCAAATCGATCGGGGTGATTGAAGCGGCACCGGGGGTTCGACTACACTATCCGGACGGAAGGATTGTGAACGCATCGCGCTACGGCAGTCTGGGGTGGGATCATTGGAAGAGCTAGCGGCTTCGGTCGGGCCCAAACTTCTGATTCTCCTGGGCCTGCTCCTGCTTTCCTTCCTCTTTTCCGCATCCGAAGCGGCGCTTTTCTCGCTTAGCCCGCTTGATCTGGCCGGCCTCAAGCGCGAACGTCCCGAAGCCTTCACGAAACTCTCCCGGTTCCTTTCCACTCCGCGGCGGGTGCTGGTCACGCTGCTGCTGGGCAACGAGTTGGCCAACGTCGGTGCGAGCGCCGTGGCGACGGCGCTGGTGGTTCAGCAGGTGGGCGAAGATTTGAAATGGCTGGCCGCCGTGATCATGTTTCCGACGGTCCTGCTCTTCTGCGAGCTGACGCCGAAGACCCTTTCGTTGAGGTATCGATTGCGGGCGGCATTGCTCGTGAGGGCGCCGCTTCAGGTGTTTTTCTTCCTGGTATCGCCGGCGGTCGTCTTTCTGCGTTTCATTGCGGATGGCGTCATCAAACTGGCGGCGCGGCGGGCCCCGCCGGCCGATTCAGGCCTGGCGGAAAAGGATTACAAACGGATGGTGCGGCGTGCCGCGCGCGACGGGTCGCTCACCCCGTCCGAGCAGGGCCTGATCGAAGCCACGTTCACACTGGCCGATGTGGGTGTGGGAGAGGTCATGACCCCGCGGGACAAAGTGTTCGCGGTTCCGGTCTCCAGCAGCTACGAAGATCTCCTCTGGGGATTCAAACAGAAGCAGTTCAGGCGGATTCCCGTGTACGAGGGATCGCCCGATCGCATCGTGGGGGTGGTCCATGTGAAAGAGCTCCTGCGACCCGTGGCCGTCCAGAAAATCAAGGAGACGGGGTCCGTGGCCTTGGTGATGCGGCGGCCGCTTTTTGTAGATCGAAACCGAAAACTGGACGAGATTTTCTCCAAGCTGAACCGGGAGAAGACACACATGGCGTTTGTGAAGGGCGAGAAGGGGGAACTCCTGGGGCTTGTGACGATGGACGACGTACTCTCGAGGATCATGCAGGAGGTCTCGGGCCCAAGAAGCGCGCCGGAAGCAGGGGCGGCGCGAGGACCCCACGAAGATTCTTCTCGCCGTCCGTGGAGCGGAGCGGAGGGGGCAGGCCTTAGGTGACGATCGGACTCGTCCTCCTGGTGTCCCTGCTCTTCATCCTGATGGAGGGCTTCTTCTCCGGATCGGAAATCGCGATCCTTTCGTGCGATAAGATCCGCGTGAAACAGAGATCCGCGGAGGGCAGCACGGCTGCTCAGTTGATTCTCGGCTGGATGCAACACCCCTCGCGCCTGCTTTCGACCACGCTGTTGGGGACGAATCTTGCGGTGGTGCTCAACACCGTCTTCGTAACTTCGGTCATCCTGTCCGGGGGATTTCATCATGCCGAGCTGCTGACCACGTTCCTGCTCGGACCCGTGGTCCTCTTGTTCGGGGAAATTCTTCCGAAGAGCGTATTTCAAGCGTATGCCACCCCCATCGCGCTTCGGGTGGCGCCCCCCCTGCAAGCCGTTTCGTGGATTCTGACGCCGCTCATCTACGTCTTGGATCGGTACGGGCGACTCCTGGGCCGGAGGAAGGAAACCCTGCGGATCACCCGCGACGAACTGGTCATTCTCCTGGGACGCCGGGGGGGGGACGTGAAAGACGTCGAGCGAAGAATCATCCACCGCATCTATCGTTTCGCCACGGGCCGCGTGAAGGACGCCATGGTACCGCTGGCCGAAGTGGCGGCGCTCCCGGAGACGGCTTCGGTGGGGCAGGCCGTCGGGCTGATCCTCCACACCGGTCACACGAGAATCCCGGTGTTTCGAGAGCGGATCGATCACCTGGTCGGCGTGCTGAGGTCGTACGAGCTGATTGATCAAGTGGGATCGCCCCATCAACCGATCCGCGCCTTCGTGCGAAAGCCTCTGTACGTGCCGGAGACCAAACCCCTGGTGGGGCTGCTGGAACTTCTGAAGGAGCGCGGCGTGAACATGGCCATCGCCGTCGATGAGTTCGGAGGCGCGGTGGGCTTCCTCACGCGGGAGGACATTGTGGAAGAAATTGTCGGCGAAATCGAGGATGAGTATGACGAGGGGAGGCGGCGTTGGGAGGAGCGCGACGGCGGAACGGCGATCGACGCGCGGATGGACATCGAGCATGTGAATGAGGTGCTCGGCTTGAACCTTCCTCTCAGTGAGGACTACGAAACGTTGGCCGGATTCGTGCTGGATCGGATGGGGCGGGTGCCGAAGGTGGGGGATGAATTCAAGTTCAACGGGATTCAATACAAGGTGACGAAAGCGACTCCCACGCAGGTGAAAGAGGTTGAAGTTCGCGCCCCGGATGGAGTAGGTGAAGTCAGTTCGACTTCAGCCGGAACGTGAGGCTGGCCGTATAGGTCCAGCCGGAAAAGTCGTGCTGGCGCAGGATCGCGCCGGTATTGAGATCTCTGGCGTCCTTGTCTCGCACCGTTCCCTTCCGTCCGTCCAAAGTTAGATAGGTATCCGCAATGCCCCACTCGTCCTCCATCTTGTCCGCGTGGTACCGGTCGAACGTGTCCAGCAGGATCATGGCCCCCCCCCCGTAGTGCCAACCCCGTTTTTCAAACCAGTAGCGTTCGCTTTTGAGTTGGCGGTGGCTGGACCGTGCGATCACTTCATCGGCTCCCGCGATGCCATACGGGATGATCCACTGGTTTCGGAAGACGTGGAGACGCAGGCCCAAGTCTGCTTGGATGGGAATCGCAGAAAGCGAATACAGATCCCGGGTACGGAGCGAATAGTCCCAGTCGCATTTGGGGAGGGGCTGATCTTCGGCCTCCGGCTTAAAGCCCGGTGCGCAACTGGGGTCGTCGGAGGGCAGGGGGGAGGTTTGTTCCTGGAGGCCGAATCCCGAGGCGTACATGTAGCCTGCGGAGAGGCTGAGAGAAACTATTCTGTAAATGAACCAGCCGGTCGTAAGGCGGAAGGTTGTCACCTGTTTGTCGGGGTCTTGCGGCGCCCTGTGGTCGTTGTAGAATTTCTGGAAAGTCTTGTCTTCCGGGAGGAAAACCCCGCCGCCGATTTCGGTGAGCGTCGGCTTGAGGGAGAATGCGTAGGACGGACCCGTCGAGAGGGCAAGGATGAGGGCGGTGGCCGCCAGTCTCTTGGAGTGCGTCCGTAAACTCACCTGTCGTAGGGGAGGACCTTCAGGTCCTCCCTTCTTGGGAGCAGCTAAAGCTGCTCCCCTACACGCTTGGAGGAGAGGGAACTCCCTCGCCCTGAAAGGCCATGTTACATGCCGCGCCATCCTCGGCGCGGCGACATTCCATGGCCCCAGACCATCCATGGTCAGGGGGAGAGGGTGGGGGTGAGGGTTTTCAGCCAAGCACTTGGTCATGGTTTCCGTCTGCGCGCGAGGAGAACCGGTACGAGGATCAGCCAGGACCAATCGCCCGGGCCGCCGGAACCCGGCATTGTCGAGCAGCCGTTGTCGCCGGGGAAAATATCTTTGGGCCCGATGGCGGGCACGGGAATTCCAATTCCTGGCGCGGGCCCGCCTTCATTATTGGCGCGATCCACCGCGTACAGTTTCAAGAAATAGACGGTATCCTCTCTCAATTCTTCGCCTTTGAACTTGGTCAGGACGGCTGTCGTTTCGGCGGCGTCCACCTCCACGGAGTCCTGGGAATCCTCCGTGGTGGGGTCGTTGCATTTCGTCTCGAGATTCTGCCTGAGCTTCTGCTGCCGTTCTCCCGTGTAGTTGGCTTGGATGGCGGTGACGAGTGCATCCTTTTGTTTGTCGTGGATATCTTTCTGGCACCTGTCGTCTACGAAGATGCGGTACTTGGCGACGTCGCCGGACTCGCTGGCCTGCCAATTGATCCGGATGGCCTTGTTCAGCCCGCTGACGTCCAACGCCTCGGTTTGCAGTTTGGGAGGGTTTTCGTCGTATGCCACCGTGATGGGGATTTCATGATTCGCGTCCGTCGCAGAAGTCGTCCCGCCTGTCTGGTTGGAAGCCCCCGTCACTTGCGAGTCATTGGTATGCTCGCCCGCTTCAAAGCAGAGTTTGAAGCTGATGGGGGGCCGCTCGGTCGCGGCGGCCGGTTTACCCGACAGCAGGTTGGCCACGGATTCCCGCTTCAGCTGGAATGTCAGTTCGGCATCCTTGGTGGGGTAGTTTGACTTGGCCACATCCTGATACCTTTTGGCCTCATTGTCGTCGCAGGTACCGTCGGTGACCTCCACATAGTACCGAGCTTTGTCCGAGCCGTGATTGGACTTCCACGTGATCGTGATGTGCTCACTGTTGGGTCCCAGGTAGACCTTGCAATCTTTCCCTTTTTGGGCCGAGCAGGCTTCGCTCTGTGCTGCGGGCGAGGCCCCAACGAGTGTAATCTCGGGCTTGTCGGCAAGTGCGGGAGATGCGGTGAGAATGGATAGGAGGGCCGCGAGCGAGAAGCGGACTCTCACGGCAAAGGGGTCAGGTCTTGCATTCGTTCACCTGCTCGCTTCATCGGATCAACAACCTCTCCGCGATCTGGACGGCGTTGAGCGCGGCGCCTTTTCGGAGCTGGTCGCCCACCGCCCAAATGTTGATCCCGTTCTCCACGCTGTGGTCCTCCCGGATCCGGCCGACGAACACGGGGTCGGTGCCCGCGAGATCCTTCGGACGCGGAAACTGGGCCGTCGCCGGATCGTCCAACACCTTCACGCCTTCCGCCTGTTCCAATTCCTTCCGCACATCCTTCGCGGTCGCCTTCTTCCTCGTCTGAATGTTCACGCTCTCCGAGTGGCACCGGAAAACGGGTACGCGCACGGTGGTCACGCTCATCCGGAGATCCGGCAGACCGAGGATCTTGCGGGTTTCCTGCATGACTTTGGTTTCCTCTTCCGTATAGCCGTCCTCGCCGACTTTCCAGTCGAGCGTAATCACATTGAACGCCATGTCAAACGGCCACACCTTGTGCGGCAACGGTTCGCCCCTTGCCCAGGCGCGGGTCTGCTGATCGAGTTCATCCACGGCGCGGGCGCCCTTGCCGCTTACGGCTTGGTACGTGGAGACGACCACGCGTTCGAGGCCGAAGGCCACGTCGATTGGTTTCAGCGGCACGCAGAGAATCGCCGCCGTGCAGTTCGGATTGGCGATGATGCCCTTGTGCTTTTTGATGTCGCCGGGATTGACTTCGGGGACGACGAGGGGGACCTGCGGGTCCATCCGCCAGGCGGACGAATTGTCGATGACGACCGTACCCGCCTTCACCGCCCTTGGAGCGTACTCGCGGCTGATCTTCGCGCCGGCGGACATCAGGGCGATGTCGCACCGATTCCTTTCGAAGGACTCCGGAGTGAGTTCGATAATGGTCTCCTCTCCGCCGTTGAATTTCACTTTCTTCCCCGCGGAGCGTGCCGAGGCGAAAACTTTGAGGGAGCTTACGGGAAACTTTCGCTGATGGAGAACGTGGACCATTTCCTGTCCGACCGCTCCGGTAACCCCCACAATGGCTACGCTGTGCCCGTCCACTAAAGCCTTGCTCCTTTGGCCACGTAGTCTGCGATCCGGTCGCCAACCTGTTCGGTGGTCATGCCCATCTTTCCTGCGGACAGGTTCTTGATGTCGTCGCGCAATGCCTTGATCACGGCCACTTCCACGTTCTGTGCCGCTTTCGATTCGCCGAGAAAATCGAGGAGCATCTGGCCGGCGCAGATACACGCCAGCGGGTTGATCACGTTCTTACCCGTGTATTTCGGCGCGGATCCGCCGATCGGTTCGAACATGGAGGCGCCGCCCGGATGGATGTTCCCGCCCGCGGCGATGCCCATGCCGCCCTGAATCATCGCGCCGAGGTCGGTGATGATGTCGCCGAACATGTTGTCCGTCACGATCACGTCGAACCACTCGGGATTCTTCACCATCCACATGCACGTGGCATCCACATGCGCGTAATCCGGCTTGATGTCCGGAAACTCTTTCGCCACGTCGTAGAACGCGCGTTCCCAGAGGTCGAACGCGTAGGTCAATACGTTGGTCTTCCCGCAGAGCGTCAACTTATGGTCCTTTTTTCGCTTCCGGGCGACCTCGAAGGCGTAGCGGATGCAGCGTTCGGCCCCCTTGCGCGTGTTGATCGATTCCTGGACCGCGACTTCGTCCGGCGTTCCCTTCTTGTGGAAGCCGCCCGCGCCGCAATAGAGCCCTTCGGTATTTTCGCGCACGACGACGAAATCGATTTCCTTCGGCCCTTTGTCGGCGAGCGGCGTCTTCACGCCGGGATAGAGTTTCACGGGCCGCAGGTTGATGTAGAGGTCGAGCTCGAACCGCATTCGGAGAAGAATGCCTTTCTCAAGAATGCCGGGCTTCACATCCGGATGCCCGATGGCCCCGAGAAAGATCGCATCGAACGTCTTGAGTTCGGCCACGGCGGAATCGGGGAGCGTCTCGCCGGTCTTGAGATACCGCGCGCCGCCGAAGTCGAATTCGTGGAAATTGAGACGGAACCCGTTATCTGAGGAAGCGGCCTTAATAACCTTAACTCCCTCGCGCATGACTTCGGGGCCGGTCCCGTCGCCGGCCACTACGGCAATGTTGTATGTCTTCATGGTGGACCTTCCAGGGGTGAGATCAGGCCGCTTTCCTTGCCGCCAGCTTTCTCTTGACCCACGGCATCAACCCGCCCAGTTCCACGAGCTGCTGCATGAAGGGAGGTAGGGGCTGGGCGCGGAAGACCCGCCCGTCGAGCTTGATGATACCTTCCTCGGGCACGACCGTGATGGTTTGGCCGGCCTGCACGGCCTCCACCAATTCGGGGCACTCGACGGCGCACATCCCGATGTTGAAAGAGTTGCGGTAGAAGATCCGCGCGAACGACTTGGCCACGATGCAGCGGATCCCCAGGCCCTTGATGGAGATCGGGGCGTGCTCGCGGGAGGATCCGCAGCCGAAGTTCTTTCCGCCGACGAGGATGTCGCCCCCCCGGGCCTTCTTGGAAAAATCCGGATCGGGGATTTCCATGCAGTGACGGGCCAGTTCTTTTTCATCGGTAGTGACGAGGTACCGGGCCGGGATGATCTGGTCCGTATCCACATCGTCTCCGAATTTCCAAACGCGTCCGGTGTAGATCATGGGATCAGGCGGCTTTCTCGCCCGCGGCATCTTCCCACGGGGCGAAATCCGCGGGATGGCTGATGGACCCCGCGATGGCCGTGGCCGCCACCACGGCCGGATTGGCGAGATAGACTTTCGCGTCCTTGTGCCCCATCCGGCCCGGGAAGTTTCGATTGGAGGAGGAGATGCACACATCGTCCGGTCCGAGGACGCCCATGTGCCCGCCGAGGCACGGGCCGCAAGTGGCCGTGGACACGCTGGCGCCGGCATCCGCGAAGATTTCGATGAGTCCCTCCCGAAGGGCCTGCTTGTAGATGTTCACCGTGGCCGGGATGACCATCATTCGCACCCCACGGGCGATCTTTTTCCCTTTCATGATCCGTCCGGCCAGCCGGAGATCTTCGATGCGCGCGTTGGTGCAGGATCCGAGAAAAACGTACGTGACGGCGGTCCCTTTCAGCTCTCCCACAAAGCGAGTGTTGGAGGGGAGAGAGGGGCAGGCCACCACAGGATCGAGCCCTGAGATATCCCACTCCAGAGTGTCGGAATAGCGCGCGTCCGAGTCGCTGGGAAAAATCTTAAATGCTCGCTTGGAGCGGCGTTGAACGTAATCGGCGGTCGTTTCGTCCGCCGCGACGATGCCCGATTTTCCACCGGCCTCAATGGCCATGTTGCACATGGTGAGGCGCCCTTCCACGGAGAGTTGTCGGACGCCGGGTCCGGTGAATTCCATCGCTTTGTACCGGGCGCCGTCGTCCCCCACTTTCCCGATCGTGTAGAGGATGAGGTCTTTTCCCATGACCCAGGCGGGCATCGCGCCCTTGTAGATGAATTTCATGTTCTCGGGAACTTTCATCCAGAATTCTCCCGTGGCGAGGACGGCCGCCAAATCGGTGCTGCCGACCCCCGAGGAAAAAATGCCGAGTCCGCCGTAGGTGCAGGAATGCGAATCGGCGCCGATGACGATGTCGCCCGGCACCACGAGCCCGAGTTCGGGGAGGAGCGAGTGCTCGATGCCTCCCTGGCCTTCGTCGAAAAACAGCGGCAGGTCATGCTTGCGCGCGAACTGGCGCGTGATACTCCCTTGCTCTGCGCTGGCGATGTCCTTGGCGGGGATGAAGTGCGACATGACGAGGGCGACTTTGCCGCGGTCCCACACGCCGTCGAGGCCTTCCTTCTGGAGGGTGCGGATGGCAATCGGCGCGGTGACGTCGTTTCCCATCGCGAGATCGACCTTCACTTCGATGAAATCGCCGGGCTTCACACTCTCGCGCCCGCAGTGCGCCGCGAGAATCTTCTCTGTAATCGTCATGCCCATAAGCTTTGTATCTTAGCGGAGCCAACGCACTTTGAGAAGCGGGTAGAGCCAGTAGCGTCGAACGACCCGTCGACGGGCTATCCCAGCACTTCCAAGACGGATCGATCAACCGATCGTGCCAGTTTTCGGATTTCGGAGGGCGTGATGCTCAGGGGCGGCATCAGGACGATGACGTCGCCGAGGGGGCGGAGGATCACGCCGAAGTCGCGGGCCTTCATGCAGACGCGGTAGCCGACGCGGTCTTTGACGTCGAAGAGATCCCGCGTGGCCTTGTCCTTCACGAGTTCGATCCCCACCATGAGGCCGCGTTGGCGGATTTCGCCGACAAACCGTGAAGAGTGAAGTGTGATGAGTGAAGTGTGAAGAGCGCGGATCTTGTTGGGAAGCGATTGCAGGACCTGCTTCTTTCGGAACACATGGAGACTCGCCAGCGCGGCGGCGCAGCCGAGAGGATTCCCCGTGTAGGTGTGTCCATGATAGAAGGTTTTTTGTTCCTCGTATGCGCCGATAAAGGCTACATAGACCGCATCCGTGGTGAGCGTGGCCGCGAGAGGGAGCACCCCTCCCGTGATGCCTTTGGCTATACACATAATATCGGGTGAAACGCCTTCATGCTCGGCGGCGAACATTTTTCCGGTTCGACCGAACCCCGTGGCTACTTCATCAAGGATCAGCAGGAGACCATGGTCGTCGCAAAGTTTTCGGATCCGCTTGAGGTAGCCGGGAGGGTGAACCACGATTCCCGCGGCGCCCTGGACGAGTGGCTCCATGAAAACCGCGGCGAGTTCAGTGTGATGTTCGCGGAGCGTTTTCTCCAGGACTTTGTAGCATTCAAAACGACAGGGGAGATCGCGTTCGGCGTTGAATGACTTGCTGCTCCTGTGAAGGGCGTTGGCGAACTTGTCGAAGCCCATTCCCTTGTACCCCACCGGACACCGGTGGCAATAGGGCGAGGGGGCTTTGATGGTGTCGAACAGGAGCGGTTTGTAGGTTGCGTGAAAAAGGTCGATGCCGCCAAGGCTGACGGAGCCGATGGTATCGCCGTGATACGCCTCCGTGAGCGTAAGGAATCTTGTCTTTCTTTTCGGTTCGGGGACCTTCCTGGTGGGTCCCATTTGCTGCCAGTACTGATACGCCATCTTGAGCGCGATCTCGGCCGCCGTCGCGCCGCTATCCGAGTAGAACACCTTGGAGAGTCCGGGGGGAGCGAGTTGGACGAGTTCTTTGGCGAGTTGAATCCCCGGCTTGTGGGTGAGTCCGAGGAAAGTGGAGTGATCGAGTTGGCCGAGCTGATCCTTAATGGCTCGATTGATCTCGGAGACGTTGTGTCCATGCACGTTGCACCAGAGGGATGACACGGCGTCCAGATATTTGTTTCCGTCTTCGTCATATAGATAGTTTCCCTTCGCTCGCTCGATGATGAGGGGATCGGCGGCGTTCCACTCGGCATGCTGGGTGAAGGGATGCCAGACGAATTGCTTGTCCATCTCCTTCCAGTTCGATTGGCACTTGCCGTTCTTGCGCCGCCCATCCTTGGGACGGCGCCGATGCGGCAAGTACCGCACCATCCGTGGCTGGCTTCTCTTTTTCATCCGCGGCCCTTTCCGCTATGCTACAAGGACCGCGAAAGGAAACGTCATGCCAATCATGCGCGGCATTGTACCAGACACACAAGTTGAAGGAGGCAAGACTCATGGGAGCGAAAAAGATCCACTACGAACTTCGAGATTCGGTCGCCGTGCTGCGGTTGGACGACGGGAAGGCCAATACGATCGAGTCCACTTTCCTTGCGGAACTCAACGCGTGCTTGGATCTGGCTTTGAAGGATGCCAAGGCCGTCCTCCTTGCCGGCCGTGAGGGGATTTTCAGCGCCGGGCTGGATCTAAAAATCCTGCCGACGCTCCCCATGGATCAACTCAAGCCGTTTCTGCGGATGTTTGGGGAGACGATGCTCCGTGTCTGGCAGCATCCGAAGCCGGTTGTCGCCGCCATAACGGGCCATGCCATCGCGGGGGGCGCCGTGCTCGCCCTCGGATGTGATCGGAGGATCGGGGCACAGGGGCCGTTCAAGGTGGGCCTGAACGAAGTGGCTATCGGGATCGTACTTCCCCCGTATGTCGTGGCCATGGCGAAATCAGTTCTGCCCGAACCGGCATGGTCGGGCGCCATGCTGTTTGGCGATCTGTACGATCCGCTCACCGCGGTGGGGAAAGGCTACCTCGACCGGGCTCTGCCGGCGAGCCAGGTGTTCGATCAGGCCTTCGAAGATGCGAGGAGACTGGCAGGGTTACCCGAGCTTGCCTTCGCGATGACGAAAAAAGCGATGCGTGGGCCGGCCGCCGAGACAGCGTGGGCCTTGGAGGAGTCCCACATCGACGCCTTCCTCCGCACCGGCCCCTTCGCGGGGAGACAGTGACGAAGCGTCAGGTCTTTGCCGGTCGGTCCTGAAGTCAGTTCTTCGGAAAGAAGGTACAGTCGCCCGTTGCGAGGCAGGGGTCGTCGGAGATTGATTTCCCGTCCGCCAGGAAAAATGCGGCGGCCTGCTGGAGGATGAAGTTGTCCACGTTGAACTCTTTGCTCGGATTCGACGGACCGAAGCAATGCTGGCCGGTGGACCGCATGTAGGGAATCCGCATTCCGGAGACGCCGTTACGCGTCGATTTCGTCGCCCGCAACGGAGACTGACCCTTCGCCCTCAAATCAGGGGCCTTGTACTTGTCCGTCCCGTTGTCGAGGTCGTCCAGATCGAATAGGATTTCTCTGTCATCATTCCAAGGCGGACCTGCGAACAGTTTGAGTCGTTCGGCTCCCTGGGCGACGCCATTCCTCAGAATCACTTCGTTCTCGGTGAGTCCGCCGTACTCCGCCTTGGGCGAGAGCACGTCGATAATCCCCGCTGCGCGCGCGATGTTGACGCCCGTGCCGATCGGGACGTTCATGTCTCCCACGGTGTTCACGACGAGGACGGGAACCGCCCAATCGTCCCTGGGAATGTCCTTTTCGTAACTGAAGTCGAGAGGTGACTGGAAGTAATGGGGGGCGTAAGCGACGGGATCGCCGGGGTCGATGGCGGTCTGGGCGATGGAAACGAAACGGCGGAAATCGGGGCGGTTCCGTTTGAATCCGTATCCGGAGTGGAGCGCCACGAGCCGGCTCCCGGCTTCGTATCGGGCTCCCTGAAATACGAAGGGGCTTTCCACGCGCCGGAAGGTGGCTTTCCGATCGGAACAGGGCGCGGTTCGAAAGTCTGGGCCGGGACACACGCGAACTTCCCACGCATCACCGGCGAGGAGGGATTCATCCGTATCGAGAGAAGGCGTTTCCTCGGGAGGCTTGACCTTTCCCAAAGTTCCGAGCAGATGACGTTTTTCCGAACCGTTCAACGCATCGGAGGCTACGGCCAGCCGAAATCTCCGAGTGGACGGGACGATCTGCCAGTCCCATTCGCCGTTGGTGAGGTTGTGGAGCTCCACGCGGTCGCCGGGCTGAATCTGATCGGTGACGAGAAACGGGAGGTGAGCCTGTAGATATATGTTGAGAGCAAGGTGCTTGATTTCGATCCGTCCATCCGACGTGGGGTTTCCGGAAATCATCGGTCCGAAGAGCGGCATATAGATGGCTTCGATTGCGCGGGGCTGCACGGTGCGGATGGCAACGTCGGCCAGACCGGCGGCGCCGGACATCGGGGCGGAGGCCACGAGCGCGGGTTCGATGCCGCTCATGAGGCCGGAGGTGATTCCGCCCAATGAACAACCGGTCATGTAGTATTTTCGCCCCATTCCGACCGGACCGCCGAAATCCACCCTCCCGTCGCCGTTGAAATCGCCCGCGATCTCCGGTAAGCCGTCGCCGTCGAGGTCCTGCTTTGATCGGGCCGCTCCGTCCCACGATCGCATGATCCGCACGAGCTGGAGGTAGTCCACCATGGTTTGCCGAAGGGCGTCTCGCGTGTGGAACAGGTCCGGCGTGAAAAGGTCGCCGGCCGATTCGGCGAAGCCATCGTTGTTCAGGTCGCGTGCGCGGCCTTTGAGAATCACGTTGTCGAAGAAGGGTTCCATCGCCAGGCCTTTGAGCAGAGCTCGAATGGTTTCGAGGTTGATCGGGAGATTGGCGCTTTCGCCGAGAATGACGGCCATCCCGCTGCTGAACGCATCCACGCCACAGGTTGCGAATCCATGTTCGGCCATCGGTCCCATCTGGAGAATCGCGGCGATTCTCGAACCCCCGTAGCCATGAGGAAGGAATACGAGGGGAAAGGGCTGCGAGCGTCCCTCCTTTTCCTTCGGAACGGCGCAGAAGAACATGCCACGCCCTCGCCCCACCGTGGCTCGTCCCGCCGGCGCGTCAATATCGAACACCTCATCCTCGTCCGCGGGGTAGTCTTTTTCGGCGATGCCGTCTTTGTCCACCATGAAATCGGGACTGAGATGCGTTCCCGCGATGAAATAGTCGATGGAGTCCCATGGGCGGAAAAACTCCTCGAGGAAACCTTCGGTGTCCGGCGTGTCGACGAAAAACTTCAAGATATCCGGATAGCCCTTCGCGATGCTGTCGAAGAGGCCGCGGAGCGTAGAGGCGGGCATCCGATGGACGTTGGTTACACCGAGTGAGGAGTTTGGACGGCTGAAGAGCGGATCGATTTCGTATTCGGCGGGAAATGCCGTACTGAGCCATGCCATTGGGCCGTGACCGTAGAGGCCGGCGCGGATGAGCTCCATCTCGCCGGTGGCATCCTGCGTGGTGAAGGGCCAGGCGAAAGCGACATCGGACAGGGAAATCCCGAGGTTGGCGCGGTCACCCGTTCCCGGCACGGTGGCGACGGAAAGGGCCTCCGGGAGGGCTGTGAGCGAGGGAGTCTGGTTGGCGTGATTGATGTAGCGGAAGGGGGAGCGGATTGGATTCCCATCGGCGCCCAGGAGACGCCGGGTGAGGACGACCGCGTAGGTCGTCCGCTGATCGAGCGGCAGGACAGGGCGGGCCACCAAAGTGTTGGTTTCCCGCTCGTAGAAGGCCAGCAGTTCATGATCCTGATCCACGGGGCGTTTTGAGGGATCCCAAACGTTCGGGTGATCGAGGACGCCGTCGAAATCCACATCCTCTCCTTCGTCGAGAATCCCATTGCCGTTGCGGTCCTCTTCCTGAGTATCGAACAGCAAGTTGCTGGCGAAGCGTTTGGGATCGTTTTCAAAGATGCCGAAGGGATCGTCGGCGTCTTTCTTCTTTTCGTCGATCAGGACCGGGAAATTCCCCTGCCCAAGTTCGAGCGGGATGAGGCGGCCGAAATTCGGCGAGCGCTTTTCGATGTTGATGAGATAGATCAGATCGTCGGTGAAATCGTTGTCGGCGATGTGGTGTTGGGCGAAAAGAGTGAGGTCGAGCGGCGCGGAGAAGCGCACGCTGATCGGGCCGAAAGTGCTGAACCCGGAAAGCCTGTTCGCTTCGAGGCGGACGCCGCGCTCGAGGTCGGTGGGAGCGTCGAGAGAGAGGGATACTCGTCGTCCGGTAGGACTTGAAGGGTCGATGCGCGTGGCGATGTCGTTCGGAAACGGGATTTCAGGGAGCGGCTCGTTGAAGAGGTCGAAAATGACGCGCGGACCCGGGCCCTCCTCCGCATCGAGCAAGCCATTCGGCTGGCCGGCACAGCGGAACAAAGCCAGGAACAGGGTGCTGAGGAAGAGAGCTGACCGGTGAGTGCTGATGGCTGTTCGCTATCTTAACTTTGCCCCGAGACCCCAGACGTGCACGCAGAACTTCTGGTAGACGAGGTAATTGTGAAACTCCACTTCCGTTCGAGGCTCAAGAATGAAATCAGCGCTCTTCGATTCGAGGGCGTTCTTGTACGCTTCCATCGCGCTGGCAGGGTCAATGTGGAGAATGTAGAGAATCGACTTGCCGCACTCGCTTCCGTAAACGGGGCCGACGATGGAGTATGTTTCAGGAGTGAGTTGGTGCTGCTGAAGTCCGACGACGATGTTGGGCGCCGCCGCCCGGAACGTTCCGCAGCCGGCCAGGAAGATCGTGGCGAAGAGAATCGCTTTGCGCATGGGATTCAGGCTACACGCTCGCCCTCTCCAAATCAACGCCATGGCGTTAGAATACCGGCGATGAAACTGAATCGCTGGGAATTCCTGATGATGAACAATCCGCTGCGGGAAGCCTCACAGCGGCTCGAGTGGCGTTTCATCAAGGGCAAGGCGGAGATCGGCCCGGTGGAGCGGGTCTTGGAGGTTGGATGCGGGCGTGGCGTGGGCGCGCAGATTGCGCTGCGCGATTTCGATCCGAGGGAATACGCGGGAATCGATCTGGACGAGAGAATGGTTTCGTTGGCGCGGCAACGCGTGAAGGATTCGAGAGCTCGATTCGAAGTGGCCTCGGCGACGGCCCTCCCGTTTGCTTCAAAGCAATTCGATGTAGCCCTCGATTTCGGGATCATCCATCACATCCCCGACTATCCGAAAGCTCTGGCGGAAATCTACCGTGTACTGAAACCAGGCGGGCGATTCCTCCTGGAGGACTTGACCATCGATTTCTTCAATTTCGCTCCCACGAAAATTCTGAAATACGTCCTCGATCATCCGTACGACGAAATGTTCACAGCGGAACAATTCCGTGGGGCCTGCCGGAAGGCCGGCTTTCGAGAAGAGCGATGGCGCAGTCCCCGCGGGCTTTTCATTCTTGCCCACCTGGCCAAACCCTCCAACAAGTAACAGGAAACCTCGCTCGCGAATCCGCCGGATTGCGATTTGACTTGAATGAGCACGGGCCTAGAATGTGGACCTCACAGCTCCACATCACGCGGCATAGCCGACGCTGATCGGGGGAGGTTATTCGGCGAAGGGAGAGGAAAACATGGGACGAGGAATGGGCAAGGTAGTCACGCTCGGGTTCGGAGTATTGGCGTGGGCGGGCCTGTCCGCTTGCGGCGAGGATGACGGCTGCACGCCGGCCGCGGCCGGTGGGAACTGCATCCAGGTCGGGACGGGCGCAGACGTTCAACGCGACCTCCAATCGGCGTTTATCAAGGCGAAGCGCGGGGACACCGTTGAACTCGGCGAGGGAACATTCAATCTGACCCTGGGGCTGACTCTGGATGCGAGCGACGTTACGGTTCGCGGGAAGGGGATGGATAAGACGATCCTTTCCTTCAAGAGTCAGGAGGCCGGCGCGGAGGGCATTCACGCGACGGGCGACAGCCTGGTCTTCGAGGATTTCTCGATCCAGGACACGAAGGGCGATGCGTTGAAGGTGGAGGGGGCCAATGGAGTGACGTTCCGTCGGATGAAGGTGGAATGGACGGGCGGTCCACTGGCTTCGAATGGGGCCTACGGACTCTATCCCGTGCAATGCACCCATGTGCTGGTCGAGGATTCCGTGGCCATCGGAGCGTCCGATGCCGGCATTTACGTGGGGCAGTCGAACAACATCATCGTTCGCCGGAGTCGGGCCGAGTACAACGTGGCGGGTATCGAAATCGAGAATTCGCGAAACGCCGACGTGTACGACAACGAAGCTCGGAACAACGCCGGGGGCATTCTGGTATTCGATCTTCCGGGACTCCAAGTGAAAGACGGCGGGAACGTCCGGGTCTACAACAACAGGTCCATCCAGAACAATACGAAAAACTTTGCGCCCGCGGGGAACATTGTGGCGATGGTTCCCAAAGGCACCGGCATGCTGGTGATGGCGAACGACAACGTGGAGATTTTCGGGAACACGATCCAGGACAACGACACGGCGCAACTGGCTGTGATCAGCTATTGGGTCACTCAGCTCGCGTTCAAGGACATGGATGCCGTCTACGATCCGTATCCGGTGAAGACCTTCATCCACGACAACACCTTCATCGGAGGCGGGGGGAACCCGGACATCACGAAGGAAATCGGCATTGGCATGAAGGTCCTCTTCGGGAGCGAGGCGGTGCCGGACATCCTTTACGATGGCATCAAAGATCCCGCCCGATCGTCCATGGAGATCTGCCTCCAAAATAATACGGATGGGGGCTTTGCGGACTTGCAACTTAATCCCAACGATATCCTCGACCTGTCCGCCGACCGTGTAATCCGCGACGTGGCGGCGTTCACGTGCAGTCGATCGGCGCTTCCGGCCGTATCGATCCCCGGCGTACAGTAGGCGGAGCGGGAATTGGGAAATCGTTGGCGGCTGGGCACGGTGCTCGTCATTCCAGCTGCGGTGTGTGTCGCGGCTCTCCAAGGCTGCTCAACGGAGAGCAGCGAGTCGACCGTTCAGGTCCATTTGAACCGCGAGACGCCGGTAAGACTTTCGTCCTACCGTTTCTTCGTGGGCCGCATGGCTGATTTCCAGCCGAACGAAGGCGTGGTCCCATACGATCTCAACACGCCGCTCTTCTCGGACTACACGCACAAGAGACGATTCGTGTGGATACCTCCTGGCTCGAGCGCCGCGTACGCCGAGAACGGGCCCTTGGAACTCCCCATCGGCACCGTTGTCGTCAAAACATTTTCCTACCTGAACGACATGGGCGACCCATCCGCCGGAGAGCGAATCATCGAGACGCGGTTGTTGGTGCGGACGGCTTCGGGTTGGGAACCGCGAGTTTATGTTTGGAACGAAGCGCAAACGGAAGCGGAGTTGGATCAAGCGGGAAGCATCTTCGAAGCGAATTGGGTCCACTCCGATGGGGAGTCGAAGACCAATCGCTACATCATTCCCGATGCGAACAAATGCAAGTCGTGCCACGTGACCGGGAAGACCGTGACGCTCATCGGCCTGAAGGCAGCCAATCTCAATCGCGACTACGACTACGCGGAAGGTCGGGAAAATCAGCTCGATTATTGGGCGCGGGTGGGGGCCTTGAGCGGCCTGCCATCCGTCAGTCAGGTTCAGAAACTTCCAGTGTGGGATGATTCCAAGTCATACTCGCCCGCCGATCGGGCGCGTGCGTGGCTCGATGTCCAATGCGCGCACTGCCACAATCCGGAAGGCCCGGCCCGTACGTCGGCCCTGGATCTCCGATACCTCCAAGTCGATCCGATTCAGTTTGGCGTGTGCAAGCCGCCGGTTGCGGCTGGACGCGGCGCGGGAGACAAACTCTTCGACATCGTTCCCGGCCGTCCGGACGATTCCATCCTTGTTTTTCGCATCGAATCGACCGAGCCGGGAATCCAGATGCCGGAACTCCCTATCAAGCTGGTTCATCAAGAGGGCGCCGCCCTCGTCCGCGAGTGGATTACCGGCCTCTCCGGCTCGTGCAAGTGAGGGCCTCAAACCGAAGGGGAACCCGCTGCTGGATCTCCGCAGGCATGAAGCCTGCGCCTACCACGGATCCGAAATGCTGGTAGCCGCGGGCTTTAGCCCGCGTCCCACGGTCAAGCAAGCTCTATCTCCTCGAACGAATCGACGATCTGATCTGCTCCTCCCAGCAGGTCGCGCCGGTAGGTGGTGGTGAGCGCAATGCACCCCATTCCTGCCCGCCGTGCCGCTTCGATTCCGTTGGGGGAGTCCTCGATCACGATGCATTCTTTGGGGGCAGTTGCGAGTTTTGCCGCAGCGTGAAGGAAGAGATCGGGGGCCGGCTTCCCCACGTTGCCCACATCCGCCACGGAGTAAACGTGACCGCTGAAACGGCGCCGCAAACCCAGCTTGGCATCTACCATACCCAGGAGCGAAATCTCCATGGCCGTCGCCACGCAGGTTTTGAAGCCATTCCGCACTTCCGCGAAGAAGGCCTCGAAACCTTGAACGTAGGAAATCTCGTTTTGGAAGAGGGTGCGGATGATTTTCACGCGCTCTTGTGCAATCTCCTCGGGTGTTTCGGGCAGGGCGTAAGCCTCTTTCATGACCACCGCGCCCGCGAGGATGGACTGCCCGGACATCCGATGCTTCAGCCGCTCCCTCTCGTATGGGAGCCCGCGCCCCGCAAAGAAGATCTCTTGTCCCCGGTCCCAGAGTTTCTCGCTGTCGATGATCACTCCGTCCAGATCAAAAAGGATCGCTCGAAGGCTTTTCACGGATTGACGTTGCGTTTCAGAGGGCGTCATTCCCCGCGGGCTGGCGGGGAATCCAGGAGGATTGAGACTCCTATCTCTTCTTTCCCTTTTTCTTCAAGAACTCTTCAATTTCACTCTGGAGCTTGGCCGACGCGGGATGGCACTGGCACTTCCTGTTATGTGCAACATGCCACCGCATCCTCTCCTCGTGGGTGGGGTTCTTCGGCATCTTGTTCGCCAGATGCCAGACTTTGTTGATCTTCATGGGCGCTCCGCGAGGCTGAGGAGATGGTTTGACTGCTCGCGCCGCTTGGCCAAGGCGACGCCTACTCCACTGGGGGCAGCACATCCAGAGTGCCCATGATCGTGGCGGACTCGGCCATTCGGCGGTCAAACGTGATCAGCGTATGTGCGCCTGAACCGGTCGCCAACGCGATGTGGAGGGCATCGGCCGCTCGCAGAGACTGGCTCGTGCCCAGGGTCATCAAGAACTGTTCGGCGCGACGATGGGTGTCCGGAGTCAGATCCAGGTGTTGGTACTGTCCATCACGCAGGTCGCGAATGAGGCGCTGGTAGACTCGTCCCGCGTCCCGCGCGGACAGGTGAGACTGGCGAACTCTTCGCCATATCGCGGACGTCGCCTCCGTGATGCTGAGGTCGGAGACGAGGAGGTCGGTCCGGCCTTCGAGGGCGTCCTCCAGTTCGTCGCTGCCGGATTCCGACACGTAGATTTTGATGAGGGCGCTTGTGTCGAGGTAGACGGGACTAGAGACGATCTTCACGTTCCTTGGCCACGGTTGCCGAAAGCGGGGGGCCCTTCAGCGGAACGGTTTTGCGGAACTGGCGATGGCTGCGGAAGGGACGGCGTGAGCCGTCCGTCGGACGGACGAGTCGGGCGACCGGCCTTCCCCGATCCGTGAGCAGCACCTCCCGTCCTTTCGCCACCTCTCGGATCAGCGTGGTGATGTTCTGCCGCGCTTCCCGGATGCCCGCAACCTTCATGAGACCAATGTGCTACAAGTAGAACATTTTGTCAAACGCCGTTCGGCCCCGCCGCCGGCCCTCACGGCCACGGGAACATCAATGAAAGTTCCGCCCCCGAGCCCCACAAATAAATCGAGATGTGATAACGAAAGACCCGGCCCCATGACTTGAATAAGAGCCTCCAACAGAATGCCGATTCGTAGGGGAGCATCTTCAGATGCTCCCTCTTGTCCTTGCCTCCTCGTAGGGGAGCACCTTCAGGTGCTCCCTCTTGGTTGCTCCCTCTTGTCGGGAGGGTCTGAAGACCCTCCCCTACGCATTCCATACGTGTTGACATCTTGGACCTCAACGGGGGTGGGTGCTCACCAAGCGGCGGACGGTGTGGATGTAGTCTCCGACGGCGCGGAGGTCGCGTTCGATCAGCTTGGCCGAAATATAGTCCATGTACCCGGCCTGGACGTGGAGCCTCGAATGAAATCGGGCGAATTTCTCCAAAATGTCGGCTTTCTTGATCTCAGGATACTTCTTCTCCAATCCGGCGAGCTCCTCCTCCTTCCGGCGAGTACCTGAAGTGATCTTTTTCCCGCGATGCGCCAGTAGGGCGTTCGTCGCCCGGTGAGCTGCCAGCCATCCTTTTTCAGCCGCCTGGATCAAATCGGCCTCTTCCATGCCGTTCCGTCGGGCGGCATTGAATTCCTCCGAAGCTTTCTTCTGGAGCCGTTCAGCGAGAAGCAGAAGTTTGTTCATGTCTCATTCCTATTCTACGCCGATAGCCGGATCGCTCAACGCGCGGCCCGGAAGTGTCGGTATGATTTCCCGGTTCGGCAGAGTGCTCATATCCTCTGGAAAGATTGTAGGAGAAGGTGGGGGGAAGTCAATGTGGGGAAGCGGCTGTTCTGTCCCCAGGAATCCGACGCGGGCTGAAGCCCGCGGCTACCAAGGATTCCTTTCCGAGGTAGGCGCAGGCTTCAGCCTGCGGTGGCTGGGCTGAGGAGGACTCAGAACGAGCGGGATTCGCCGTGGTAGGGGAGCCAGAAAAGATTGTCGGGGAGCCCCTTCTCAGCCAACGCGGCCTTGGCCTTGATGGGCGGCTCGTCTTGAGGTTCGTCCGTCAGCCGAAATGTGTTGAAGTGCATGCCCATGCAATGGGCCGCGCCGAGATCGACGCAGGCTTGAACGGCCTCCGCCGGATCGATGTGGACGGGACTCATGAACCACCGCGGTTCATAGGCCCCAATGGGGAGCGCAGCGAGGCGAACCGGCGTGAACCGGCGTCCGATTTCCGAGAAGAACTTTGTGTAGCCCGTATCGCCCGCAACAAAGACGCTGCCGTCCGGGCCTTTCAGAATCCAGCCGGACCAGAGCGTCCGGTCAAGATCCGTGGGTGATCGCCCGGAGAAGTGTTTCACCGGCACGCTGAAGATGGACAACGGACCCAGCGAACGCGATTGCCACCAATCGAGTTCGGTCACCGGCGCGATGTGCTTCTTTTGGAACCAAGCGCCCACCCGGAGCGGAACGAAGAACTGCGGATGATGCTCGATGGAGAGCCGTTTGATCGTCGCTGCGTCCATGTGGTCGTAGTGGTTGTGGCTGATGACGACGGCGTGAATCCGCGGCAGATCCTCGAACCGGATGCCCGGCTCGGCGTGTCGCTTCGGCCCCGTCCACTTGACCGGACTCGCCCGCTCGGACCAGATCGGGTCGGTCAGGATGTTGATCCCCTGCCACTGGATCAGGAATGTCGAGTGACCCACCCACGTGGCGCGGATCTCATTTCCATCGACTGCCTTCGGGGGGACGGTGCGGGTGACGGGAACGTCGACCCATTTCGGCGGTTTTCGGGTGAATCCCCATCGCAGGACCGCGAGTGTGCGGCTCTTGCCCCGGCCGCCTTCGGGATTGAAAAAACGTTTGCCGTTGAAATGATCGGTGAGGGCGGGAGACTTTCCCCATGATACGGAGGCACCGGCGAGAATCGAGGCCAGGACCACCCCCCCCACCCACGCCCTCTTGCCGAGGACGGCTTGGGGCCATGCGATGTCGCCGCGCCAAGGAAGGCGCGGCATGTACCATGGCCTCCCCCGCCAGGGGGGAGGGGAATTATTCGATTCCCTCTTTGCCGATTCGCTCATGGGTACTGCTGGTCCACGCTTTGGAGGAGACCTCGGAGGAGGGCGACGTTGGGTTCGGATTTGGGTTGGCCGGCTGCGGCGAGGTTCCAGTTGAACCAGTTGCCGCGATCGGGTTTTCCCAAAACGCCTTCGAGAGAGAAAAAGTGGAGGCGATCTACGGGGATTCCCGCGGCAAAAGCGGCCAGAACGTCCGCCTCCATCTCAGCGGGCGATTCGAAACCTGCGGCACCGCTGAACACGTCCGGGCTTGCGAGGAAAAGCCCGAGGTCCAGCGCGGCTTTGTCCCCGAACTGGGTCCGAGCCGTCCGGGCGTAACTGTAGACCAGCGCGGGGCCGAGCTTGAGTCCGTACAAGTTCGAGAACATCGTCGTGTAGACTTGGAAGGAGTACTCGTCCCAATCGATCCCTTCGACCGGTGATTCCAGGGCGCGTTGGATGGACGGGTCACCGTCCCCAAAATCATCGAGGATGAAGGGGATGGTGGTCATGAACACCTTGAAGCCCCGCGCGTGGGCGTTGTCGACCATGTTCTTGAAATCGGTCTTGCCCGGCTCGAAATCGGGATCGAGGACTTTGGCCTCATAGAACTTGAGGAGTCCGTCCAGGACGTTCGATCCCGGTTGGGAGAGTGCCGCGAGAAGCTCCCGACCACGTGCAAGCGAGGGTTCGAGATCGACATAGAGCGTATCGACGGGGAGCTTCCTGGATTCGACGAAATCCATCAGTTCATAGAAGAAAGGGATGAAGAGGCCGCGCGTTCCGACGCTGGGCCATCGACCGTCTTCTTCCTTCAGCTCCGGCCAGAGTCGGACAACCACGTCTTGGCGATGCGCGGATTTCACGAGCGATTCCAGCCGCCTGAAATCGGTTGCCCCCAGCGTTACGCTTCGATTCAACGCCAGCCCATGTTCGGCCATGAACGGGAGAACCGACTCGACCTCTTCCTCGGTCTCAAACTCGCTCCAGACGGCGGCGCCGGAGGAGACCGCGGGGATCCGGCCCGAGTTTCCACCGCACGAGAAAAGAAGAATGGCGGTCATCAGCGCGCATTGAAGGGGGGTCATGCTACGGATCAATTCGGGTGCTGAGATAACGCAGGAGAGCTTGGGATGCAATTTCATGGGCGAGACCATTCGGGTGGTGATCGGTCTCGTGGACCCAGAGATCACGGTCCCTGTGCCGAGCGAGATCAGGAAGGAGATTTATGGCGGGGATTTTCTCGGCAGCCAGGAAAGTGTTGAGTCGTCCGACAAGATTGGCGTAGGGATAATCTTCCAGACGAACCAATTCGGGGAAGACGAGGACGGCAAACTCCTGTTGTCGGGACCGGACGAGGTTGCTCAGGAGCAGGACCTTCGTGAAATTGGTGCCTCCCCGGGCCAATTCGTCTTCCGTCAAGCTCACGACATTCGATGACACGGATCGCAGCCGGACTTGGCGCCAAGCGAAGGAGGCCGCCATGCTCCAGGCCAGAATCGCCGGCGGCCTGAAGCTGTCGCGGTACTGGATGCCGATGAGGCGCTGATGATCTTGGGCGAGCTTGGAGGAAGGGAAATCGTTCGTGTTCCATTGAAGGACGACGAGATCCGGATCGAGTCGGGATGCGGCCCGGTGGTAGAGCGCGATCATGCCGTCCGTATCTTCGCCGGAAACGGCCATGTTCAGCACCTGGATGTTCTTACCCCGAATGGCCTTGCCTTCCAGTGCCGAGGCGAGTCTCCTCGCGAAAATGCGCTCGAAGGGCACGCCTTCTCCGACGGTGAACGAATCGCCGAGGAGAACGATCCTGAAAACATCCAGCGGCTTGTTGGCGTCGTATTCCACGTCCCGGTAACCGGCGGAATTGATCCGGTAGGGCACGCAGTTCTCAGCGTCGAATTCGCCATTAGGGTTGCTGTCGTAGCAGTGTTTGAAACTTGTACGTGGAGGGAACTTGTACAGCCCATCCTCGATGGTCAATTCCCCCACGCAGCACCAGTCAGCGGTCTTGCCGTCCTGTCCGACAACGATCCGCGGCCGGTGGGAAACCGCGCTTCCAAGAATCCGGAACGCGATTTCCACGATCCCGAGGGTGACGAGCAGGGAGCCTCCTGCGAGTGCGGGAAGCTTTGCGCGGAAAGCCAATTCAGCGGTGGGAGAAGGCTATTTCTTGACGCTCAGCACCGAGTGGTCGACCATGTCGTCGTACCCCCAGATGCCCATCTCGGCGCCGATGCCGCTTTCCTTGATTCCGCCGTAAAGCACGTCCGGCTCGAGCCAGAGGTGATTGTTCACCCAAACCGTGCCCGCTTGGAGACGCGAGGCCACTTCCTCCGCCCGCTCTCGGTTGGCCGACCAGACCGATCCGCCCAATCCGAAATGGCTTGAGTTGGCGCGCTCGACGGCCTCCTCGACGTCGCGATATCTTAGAATAGGAAGCGCCGGTCCGAATTGTTCTTCGGCAACGAGCGGCGCGGAGTCGTCCAGGCCCGTGACAATCGTGGGGAGAAAGAAATAACCTTTGTCCGCACCACGCTCCCCACCGGCCTCGATTTTCCCGCCCCGCTTTCGGGAGTCCGCGACAAGTTCCGACACGCGTTGCAACTGGGGCTCGTTGTTCACCGGGCCCATCTGGTTGTCCGGATTCAGCCCGTCGCCGACCTTGGCGGCCTTCGCCATTTCGGTGAGTTTGACCACCAGCCGTTCGTAGATGCTCTCATGCGCGTACACGCGCTTAATCGCAATGCAGATCTGGCCTGCGTTCATGAAGGCATTCCGGTAGATGTATTTCGCGGCCTTCTCTACATTGAAATCGTCCAGCAGAATGGCCGCGTCGTTCCCGCCGAGCTCGAGCGTGTAACGCTTGAGCGTATCGGCGCCGTCTTTCACGACGGTTTTCCCGACCTCCGTGCTCCCCGTGAATGAAACTTTCCGGATGTCCGGATGCTTCACGATGGCCGATCCAATGGAGCCAGGGCCGCTGATGCCGTTCACCACGCCGGGAGGGAGCGCTTGCGAGAGGATCTGAATCAATCGGAGCGTGGAAAGCGGTGTGTAGGAGGCGGGCTTGGAAACGACGGTGTTCCCCGCGAGAAGGGCGGGCGCGAGTTTCCAGCAGAGAATGGCGAACGGGAAGTTCCACGGCGTGATCGTGGCGACGACGCCCATCGGCTTCCGCTGTAGGACGACTTTTTCCGAACCGTCGTCTTTCAGCACGGTATTCTCGACCGCAAGGTTCGCGTAATAGCTGAAGAACATCGAGCCGAAGAAGACTTCTCCGCTCGCTTCGAGGAGGGGCTTGCCCTGTTCTTTGGTCAGGAGCTGGGCGAGATCCTGCATGTTCTCCTGAATGAGTTCGGAACACCGTTGAAGGGCTTTCCGACGGGCCGCTTGGTCCTTGCTCCAGTTTTTGAACGCCTTTTTCGCGGCCTCCACGGCCTGATTCACCTGGTCGGGTGTGGCCTTGGGCACTGAATCCACCACCTCAAGCGTCGCCGGATTGCGCACCGGGAATGTTTCCCGCGCGCCGGTACTCTTTCCATCGATCATCATTTCCATGCAATGCCTCCAATCATGGGTTGGACAGGCGCTGAAGCTACCACGCCCACCCGGAGGTCTCAATCCATCCGCCCGGTGGCGGGTTGCACGGCTCTTGGCGCTGTTTGCCGGAGGGTGTAGTGTTGGAGCTGATGAAGGAGGCCACATGTTGACGCAAGCGGAAGTGAAGACCTTTTCGGACAAATTTCTGGGGGCGTGGAACGAGCAAGACGTGGCAAAGGTCGTCGATTGTTACACCCCGGACACGGTTTACCGGGATCCGAATACGCGAGGCGAAGTGAAGGGGAGCGATGGAATGCGGCGGTATCTGACGAAGCTTTTCGCAAGCTGGCAGATGCATTGGTCGCTTCGCGAGGCTTTTCCGCTCGACAAGCTGAACGGCGTGGCGGTGTTGTGGCATGCAAAGATCGGCAAGCCGAACGGCGGACCCTCCGTGGAGGTGGACGGGATGGATCTCGTCGTCATCGAGAACGACAAGATCAAGCGAAACGAAGTCTACTTCGACCGGGCCGTGCTCGCGCCGTTGCTCGGTATGTAGCGGGTTTTGTCCCGGCCGGCGATCGCTCAGTCAGGTGGTCTGCGGCCGTTCTTCTGTCCCCGGATCAAGCCGTGGGACTGAAAGAACTTCTCGACGCGCAGGTTGATCCAGTCGGGGAATTCGATGGGAACGTAGTGCGTTCCATTCGGAATGACCATCAGCTCGGAGCCGGAGATCGCCTTGTGCATCTTGATCGCTCGACTCGCGGGCGTCATGTTGTCGTGGTCGCCGAAAGCGATGAGCACCGGGACTTTCACGTCCGGGAGCACGTCGCCGGCGTCATGTTCCCCGAGAAGATTCAGCGTTCGGTAGTAGACTTCAAAATCCATGTTGATGAATTCTGCGGCCACGGAACGGAAGATTTCTTCGGCACAGGTCTTGCCGACAATGCCGAGGAGTTTCATCCCGTCGAAGGCCCAATCCTGCTTCAGGAGCCAGTCCATCGCCTTCTTCTGCGGGCCGCCCATCCGTTCGAGAAGGGTGATGAATCGGGGGAGCGTGGCGCGAAGGCGGACGTTCTGGACGAAAGAGTCGAAAGGCTTTCCGTCCACCCCGGAGAAGGCCACGATGGCATTGAACCGATCCGCGTGCTCACGGTAGTACTCGAAGCAGACTTGGACGCCCATGCTCCACCCGGCGAAGATGGCGCGAGGGATGTTCTCCTTTTCCATGAGGATCTCCAGGTCGCGGCACTGATTGGGCACGGAGAGGGTGGACAAATCCTTCGGGCGCTGGGAGGTGTACAGCCCCCGGTAGTCCCAAATGTAAATGCGGAAGCGGTCGCCGAAGTAATCGATGAAGAATTTCCATGGGACCCAATTGCCGCCGAGGCCGTTGGCCACAACCAGGGGGATTTTCCCCCGGCCCGTGACGTGGTACCCGATGCGGGTGCCGTCGTAGCTGCTGAAGGATCGGGACTCGATCGGGTATTTCACCTCGATCGGGGCGACGATGGGCGGCTCGCTATGGGTTTTCATCATGGAACGCGCAAGTGTTGCTCTCCAGACACGAATCGTCAAGCAGTTCCCGGCCGTCCGTGCTGACGAAGCGGGCCATCTGTTGGACGATGTAGTTGTCGAGGTTGAAATCTTTATTCGGGTCGGACGGCAGAAAGCAGTGCTGGCCGTGATCGCTGAGGTAGGGGAGGCGGAACCCGGAGACGCCGGAGGCTCCCGGCTGAACGTCGCCTACATTTACTTTGACGCGAAGGGGCGCGAGTCCCTCCGTGCGGAGGTCGGGGGCGTCGAGGTCCGCGTCCTTCCGGCCCGTTTCCTGAGCATCCCATCGGTCGGCTCCTTCATCGAGGTCGTCCAGGTCGAATAGAATCTTTCGCGCATCATTCCAGGGCGGGCCGGCGAAGCGCCGGAGCCGCTCAACTCCCTCCGCGGCGAAATGCTCGACGATGAGGTCGTTTTCGACGCGGTCGGCCTTTCCGCTATAGGCGAACGTGCGGCGGGGAGTGGGGTAACCGATGTCGATGATGCCTGCCGAGCGGGCGATATGGATGCCGGTGTTGACGGGGACGGCGGTGTCGCCATCGGTGGCGACAACGAGAATGCGCTGAATCGGGTCCGTGACCTCGCGGTCATACGAGAAATCCAGCGGGTCCTTGAAGTAATGGGGCGCGGAGCCGCCCGGGTCGCCCGAGTCGAGGATGACTTGTGAGATGGCGGAGAAGCGCCGGATGCGGGGCGAGTTGCGCTTCATGCCCAATCCCTCCGTGATCGCGGCGATCCGGCTGCGGGCCATGTACCGCGCGCCTTGGAAGAGAAACGTGTTCGTTGTCATGTTGATCGGTTCGAAGTCCGCGCAGGGTTCCGAATCGTTCCAAGTCTCGTCTGCATCCGAGGTGCGGCAGAGCCGGATTTCGAGGGGGTCACCGAACAGGAGCGGTTCGTCGTCATTCAGATCCGGCACCGTGTCGGGCGGCTTGCCTTTTCCGAGATCGCCGAGGAGGTGGCGTTTTTCCGTGGCGTCGAGCGCGTCCGCGGCCGCGGCCAGCCTGAACCGTCCGCCCCCGCTCACGACGGCGCGATCCCACTCGCCGTTCCTGAGATTGTGGAGTTCGATGCGTTGGCCCGCCTTGATCTTGTCAGTTCTCAGAAAGACCGGTTGTACGCGACGGTTCACATCCGTGAGAACAAACTTGACCTCGATCGTGGAAGGGTCCGCCGGGTCGGGTGTGCCCGAGATGATGGGACCGAATAGCGGCAGGTATACGGCTTCGACGACGCCGTCCTGCGTCGTTCGTGCTGCCACGTCCGTCAGGCCCGCCGCCCCCGAACTTGCAATCCCCGCGACGAACGCAGGTTCGAGGCCGAGCGTGTAGGCCGTCATGATCCCGCCGTTCGAGCAGCCGTCCATATAGTATTTCGCGCCGTCCGCCAGCGGTCCGCCGAAATCCACGACGCCGTCGCGGTTGAAATCGCCCGCGAGTGTTTCTTTCGTTCCATCGCCGTCCATGTCCATCATTGCCTTGCCGTCCCAGCTCCGGAACATTCGAATGAGTTGGAAGAAATCCACGCCCGTCTGCCTGACGGTGTCGCGTGTATGGAAAAGATCCACGCCCCAGAAATCGCCGCCCGAATCGGCGATGCCGTCGTTGTTGAGGTCCCGCGCGCGGCCCTTGAAGAACACGCCGTCCAGCAGGGGCAGCCAATCTTTGGGGATGACGTTTCGAACGAGGGCCTCCTCATCTTTGGACGGTTTGAAAAGGCCGTGAGCCACGGAATCGACGCCGCAGTACGCAATGCCAAAACGGTTCATCACGCCGGCGAAGCCGATGCCCTCTATTCGATGAAGCGTGTAACCGTGGGAATGCAGGCCGAGAGGGATCGGCCCCGTCTGACCCGGTCTGCGCTTGGGAACGGCGCACACGAAGGTAATGAGATTGTGCCCCACCGTGGCGCGGCCGGTCCGAAGATCGATGTCGAAGGATTCATCGTTGTCCGCCGGATAGAGGGGGTTGACGTTCGGATCCGGCGACGGCTCGCCGATGCCGTCTTTGTCCGTGAGAAAATAGGGCGTGTCCACGAAACCGGCGACGAGGTAGTCGGTGTACTTGAGACTTTTCCGGACTTCTTCCACGAACGGCGCTCCGGTGCCGATGAGCTGGCCGACGAGTTCCTTTCCGTAGTTTTCCACGAGGTTGTCCAGCTCCGCGGCCGGCAGGAGGTAGGGATTTTCGCGGCCGGCGCTGTCCGCGTAGATCCGTTCGACGTGGATGTCGGGCGGGTATTGGTCCTGGATCCAGGCGAAGGGCCCTTTGCCGTACATCCCCTTTCGGATCGCTTCCATCTCGCGGGTGACGGCTTGGGTGGTGAACGTCCAGGCGAAGGCGACGTCGCTCATCGCCATGCCGGGCAACTTTCCGTCCCTGATGAAGTCGGCGAGGGGTTGCAGGTCGTCCGTCTGCGTGGCGGCATTGACGAAGGGGAAGGGCGACTCGATGGGCTTGCTGTCTTCGCCCGTGATTCCGGTGGTCAGCACCACGGCGTAGGTCGTTTCCTGTTCCAGGGGAATGAGCGGTCGGACGATCAGTGTGTTCGTTTCGCGCTCATAGAACGTCATGAGGCATTCTTCCGGCCGGCACTTGGGGACGCAAGCGCCCGACTCGGACTCATAGGAGACGACGGTGCAGCCTTCCTTGAATATTTGGTCGACGGGAGCGGCAGGTCGCCCTGTGGGACTGCATTGGGGGATGACGGAATCGCGGATCATGTTGGGTTTGTCCAGCACTCCGTCGAAATCGGTGTCTTCGCCGGCATCCAGCGAGCCGTTGCAATTCACGTCCTCGTCCACGGTTTCAAAAAAAAGATTGTTCGATGTTCTGTGCGGATCGTTTTCGAAGAGACCGAACGGCGCCTCGCCGCCGCCGGCGCCGCGGTCGCTGTCGATCACGTTCGGGAAATTTCCTTGGCCGACATCCAGGGGGACCGGCTGGCCGAACGAACTTGATTTCGGATCCACGTTGACGAGGTAAACCAAATCATCCGAGAAATCGCGATTGGGCGGCCAGTGGGCGAGCACAAAAGGCGCGAGGTCGAGCGGCCGATCGAATTGTACGTAGATCGGGCCGAGGATGCTGAAGCCTGTAAGCTCGGCGGCCTGGCGGCGAACGCGACGCTCGATCTGAGTCGGGGCGAGGAGGGAGAGGGTGACGCGCCGGCCGGTGGGCGAACTTGGATCGATTCTTGTCGCGATGTTGTTGGGAACCGGGATTTCCGGGAGGGGTTTCTTGAACAGATCCCACACGACCTTCGGCCCGCCGGTATGCACGGTGGCCGTGATCCCTCTTGGACCGTCGCCCGCGCATTGAAACAGCATCAACGCGAGGGCCAATAGGATCGTTCCCCACGAGCCACGAGCGACGAGCCACGAGTCACGTCTTGTCAGCATGACCCGCCATTCTATACATCCGGAATCCTCCTGGCGAGGCGAATCGGGCGGGATGCGTGGGCGTCAGGCTCCGTTTGAAAACGGTTCACATGCCCCGTGCCGGGAGGCCGTCAATCGCCGCAGGGTCCGATGGCCGGGCCGCCCGCGGGAACCCGTGGAATCCCCCGCCGGAAAGAATCCAGGAAACAGCGATACTGGTATTGGGGAGCTTCGGTCTGGAAGACAACTTCATGCCCGTCTTCCAATCCATCCTCGGGGTGTTGAATCACCACAGCGGTCACCCGCTCACCGGAAATTTCGACATTGCCGGCGGCAGGAAGGGGGATGTGCGAACGCCCGGTCAGCGGGAGATACGTGGAGAGCGGGGTCTGGCCGATGAGATCGGGAGGACCCGGCCCGTCTCGCTCCTCGCCGGCGAGGTCGAGCCCCAGCGGCAGAGAAAGGGCGTTGGCGATCCGGGGGAGGATGTAGTGGTCTACGATGCCCTGAAGCATGAGAACGTGGCGCGGCCTTTCGCCGGGCGCGGGCTCCGTCACGATGCGCCGGGCATAGACCTGCGGGTCGGCCGACTCCGCGCCCCATTGGACCAGCGTGAGCACGGGATCACCCGCCGCAAGGGCGCGCCCTGCCGATTTGTATCCGAGAAGCGCCTCTGCGATCGGCCGGACTTCGACCGGTTTTCGCTTGTACAGGATGTTTTCAATCCAGCTTCCCCCGGCGCCGCTCAGGATCGCCGCCCGGTAGCGGGGCTCCATGGCCATGGCCAGGGGCGCAATCGTCGCGCCCATCGAATGGCCCATGAGCGCCAACCGCTCAACGTCGAACCTGACTCCCGCCGAATCAAGTCCGGGACAGCCGGACGCGTCCACTTCGAGTCGTTCCACAACATGGGCGACGAGCGCGATCTCCAGCGCCGACTGCCTCACGTTGTCTCGCAGGGCCACGGGGTTGAGCACGTTGAACATGAGAAATTGTTCGTCGCCGCGGGAGACGTTGCGCAGTCCGCCGTGCGGGCCGTCCACGCTGATCCCCGCAAACCCTGCGCGGGCGAAATGCAACGCCGGACCGGTGCCCGGCACACGCGCGTCCGCCCCGGGGAAATCCTGCGGGCCGCGGTCCACCAGCGGCCGGTCCCCCCCCCCGCCGGTGCGGATGAAAACGACGGTAGGGAATCCGGAGGGAGGCATCGGCGCGCGTGGAAGCGTGATCACCATGTTGGCCTCCTCGACTCCGTGGAGGATGGGACGTCCCTGCGCGTCCAGTTCCCATCCGCCCCCCTCGGTGGCATAGGGCGGAACACCCTGCTGGTAGTCGGGCATGGCGATGGTGCTGTGGTAAACGCAGTAGTCATCAAAAACTTCAGCTTGGACAAAGGGTCCGGTCGGCGCGGGGATGGGCCTGGAAACGGCGTCCTTCACGTAGGCGGCCATCTGGGTCGCGGGATCGCCGGTGGTAAAAACGCTCAGTGCCGCGATATCGCGTGTGGCCACCCCGTCTCCGTTCAACGCCTTGAGAGCCGCGCGATAGGAAGCGAAAACCCGCTCTCCCATCCCGGCCGGCGGCCGGCCGGATGTGATCTCCTCCAGTTCGGACGGCTGCCCGAGCGTCCTGCCTTCCGCGTCACCGGTCCGTCGAAGAACCACGGCGGCGTAGGCGGCGTTCGGTCTCAAGGGGAATCCCTGGACCGGAAGAATCGAGAGAAGATTGGGCGCGCCGAACGGTCCGCCATCCGCGTTGAAGGTGACTTCGACCGGCGACCGCGCGATCGTCCCACCTCCCCATTCGAGTAGGAAGATCGTCGCGTCGGGCCCGATGCTTTCGAGAACCGTCGGCAGATGGGTGGTGCCAAGGGGCCCCGTGAACGAAAAGTACACCGCGCCGCTGAGGGCGAAACCGCGATTGTCCCGCGCGATCAACTGGGCGGCTTGACGCACGAGCGGAATTCCCGCCGGGTTGGGGAAACCCTCAAGCCGGATCGCGCCATCGGCCTGGAGAAGATCGTCGCTGGGGAAGGGCGCCGAGTAAAAGGAATCGGTTCGCTCGAAGTCCATCCGTGCGCGCACGCCCGACCCCCCGGCCTTCGCGCCGCAGGCCAGATGCGCCGAGGCGAACAACAAAAGGAGGTATCGCTTCACGGGCCGTCACCCTCTGAGCGAGCCGATCGCACGGAGGACATTCCCTCCGAGGATTTTCCGAACTCGTTCCTCTTTCCATCCGCGGTCCAGCATGGCTTGGACGAGTCTCGGCCACTCCTCGCACGTGGGCATGTCGCGGGGCGTTTCTATGAAACCGTCCCAATCGCTACCCAGCGCAGCCGTGTCTTCGCCCCCCGCGTCGATAAGGTGTTGCAAGTGGTCGACCACGTGGCCGGAGCGGACGGCCCTCGGCGGTGCGCCGAGAAAGGCCGTCTTGTACATCACGCCGATCACTCCGCCCGTTTCCGCGACGGCGCGGATCTGTTCGTCATCGATATTCCGCCAGTGCGGAAGAACCCCCGTTGTCCCCGTATGGCTGACCATGAGAGGCAGCGAGCGATCGTGCGTTTGAACGGCGTCGAAAAATCCGGTGCGATGGATGTGGGCCAGATCCACGAAGATCCGGAGGGAATCGAGCCGTTTTACGAATTCGCGTCCGGCCGGCGTCAGACCGGCGCGTTTTCTGTTTCCCAGCGGCGAACTCGTCCCGCCGAGCGATGAATCAACCAGATGAACGAGCGTGACCTTCAGAATCTCATGCGGAGTCGGGCCATCGAGAGTATTCCCGACGTCTAAGGCGTTTCCACCCTGGACTCCAAGGAACGCGGCGTGGCAACCGGACCGCCTCGCTTCCCGATATTCTCCCGCCGTTCGCACGAAGCGGACTTGGTCGGGGTGCGAGGCCAGAATACCTTTCATGCGGGCGAGGTTCCTGCCGAAGATGCGGGACCGTTGGGAGCCGCGGCGGAACGGATTTGTGGTGATGGACCAGATGGCGCCGGAGACTCCCGCGTCCGTGAGCCGGGGGAGGTCTACCTGACTGTAATATCGGCCGCCGAGAATCCCCCGCCCGTGGCGTTTGGAAATGTCGTACCCAAAGACCCGGGACCAGATGAAGGAATCCACGTGCAAATCGATGACGTCGGAAGAGTGAATCAGGTCGATGGCCTCCAAGGATATTCCCAGCCGGCTTGCGGCGCCTTTGGGATCCTCCGGAGTCTCGACCAAGCGGGACCTCTTATCCGAGGAAGCTCTTCCCGAAACCACGGTACGTCTTGGACCGTGATTCCAAGCGGTCGCCGCGCACGAGGAGATATTCCCCGAAGTGCTCGGCCGGTTCCCCGGACTTGGCCGGGCGGAAGAACACGGGATCGCCCAGGCGGAGTTTCAACCCTCCGGACACCAGGAGAGGCGTTTGAACCTCGCCGGCTCCTTCGCGCCGAAGGAGCCGCAACCCTTCGGGGAGCCAGGGGAGCGGGAGTCGATCCGGACCCGGTTCGCCGGAGGCGATGATGCCCCCACCGTGACAAGTAATCATCCCCGGCGCCGGGCGTCGAACCGCTTGGAGGGCGAAAAAGAGGGCGGGATCCACCGAGAGTCCGCGATAGTGGTCGAACAGGTGACCCGCCAGAAACCCGGAGCCCGCGGTGATCTCCGTGAGAGAGGGATCGTTCGCGCTCCACTCCAGGCTGCCCGTTCCGCCGCCGTTCACCACGGTCGGCGTCAATCCCAGGATTTTCAACCGCTCGATCACGCGATGCCGCGCCTCCTCCACCTGGCGCCGTGACGCGCGTTTCATGGCGCGAACGAGCTTTCGCCGCAAGGCTGAACCGGTTTCGGGCACCCCGGCAATTTGAGATTCGTACGCCATAAGGCCGTGAAATCGGAGATGGGGGGATTCGTTCAGCCGGGCGGCGAACTCGGCGATCTCTTCGGGGGAGCGCAACGGACTGCGGCGAACACCGATGTGGATCCGGCTGCGCAGAGGCCTCCATGCCATGTCCAGTTCGACCACGAGGGGGATGGTGGCCCCGGCCCGCTGTCCTGCCGCGCTGAGGGCGGCAAGCTGTTCGGGTGAGTCCGCAACGACGGCGGCGGGAACGCCCGATCCGTTCAGACGCGCGAGGACGTCCGCGTCGTCCGCCCGAGCCGTCGGATAGGCCAGGAGGAAATCGGTGAAACCCTGCTCCGCAAGAAAGGCGGTTTCGGCGGCGGTGTACGTCATGAGGCCTTTCACGGCGCCTGCGCCTCGGTTGAGCACCCGTCGAAGAAGATCCACGCATCGGAACGATTTCGAGGCGACTCGGAGCGTCTTGCCGCCCGCTCGGGCGAGGCCCGCCAGGCGATCCACGTTGGACTCGAACGCCCCAAGATCCACGAGCGCAAGGCTGAGGGGTTCATCGGCGACGACGCGTCGGAACCGCTCCCATTTGTCCCGGCGGTTTTCGGTGGCCATCCGACGGCGAAGCCTATCCTATTGACGGGCCAAAGGATACGTCAGGGGCATCATTTCCGCTGGCCTCCACGATCAGGCCCTGCTAGCATCGCCGCACTATGAAGATCATTGTCATGGGTGGCGCGGGCGACATGGGGAGCCGCGCGGTGGAGGACTTGGCTTCTTCGAAAGGAGTCGCACGGGTCACGATAGCCGACCGGAATGCCGCCGCCGCGGAGAAAATCAAATCCAGTCTGGCCGGAAAATCGGCCAAGGTCGAGGTCAAGGCGGTTGACGCCAACGACCACACGGCGCTCGTGAAAGCGATGAAGGGGCATGACGTGGTCGCTTCCGCCCTCGGACCGTTCTTCATGTTCGAAGCGAAGCTCGTGCGGGCGGCCATCGAGGCAGGAGTGAACTACGCGAGCATTTGTGACGAGGCGGATGCCGCCGAGGCCGTGTTCCGGGATTTCGACGTCGATGCGCGGAAGAAGCGCGTGACCGTCCTCACGGGCTTGGGGGCGAGTCCGGGCTTGTCCAATGTAGGCGTCCGGTTCATGTCCAAAGAAGTCGGCCGGATCAAGAAAGCCGAAATCTACGTCTACCAGCCTTTGGACGCCGGAGGAGGCGAAGCGGTCATTCGCCACATGCTCCACATCATGACGGGGAAGGTGGTGGCTTGGAGAGGCGGACGGAAAGTCACGGTTCGCGCATGCAGCCGGTCCAAGATCGTCGAGTTTCCGAAGTACGGCCGTGTCAAGCTGTGGAACATGGGGCACAGCGAGCCGTACACCGTTCCGCGCTATTTCTACGGCATCGAAGAAGTGGGGTTCTACATGGGCTACGGCAAAGGGGCCGAATTTCTGGTGTGGCCCGCGCGCGCCGGTCTCTTCCTGAACAAGCGGGTGACCGATGCCACGGTCCGGCTGCTACTGAGGTTGGAGGGCATGGACAAAAACAAGGAGCCGGGCTGGGGTGCCATCCGGATCGATGTCTGGGGCGAGAAGAAAGGCAAGGAGGAGCACCGGATGCTCTGCGGCATCGGTCAGATGCGAGAGGCTACGGGGCTGTCTCTCTCCATCGGCGCGCAACTTCTGGGAGAGAAAAAGCTACTCACGAAAGAGGGCGGCGTCTACGCGCCCGAGGGTTGCCTCGATCCGCAGGATTTCATCCGCCGCATGAAAGACCGCGGCCAACTCGCCTATGCCGACCTCGCCATGACCCAGCCGTTAGCATAATCGGTGACAGTATACTTTATTACCTGCGAATAGAGTATACTGTCACCGATTATACGGCGAGTTTCGGCGGGACCCAGCCGCCGAAGGCGCGTTCGAGTTCGAGGGCGACGGCAATGGTGAGATGATCGTGGCCGGGGAGGGAGGCGACTTGAACACCGAGCGGGAGTCCTGCCTTGTTCAGTCCGAGGGGTGTCTGCGTGGAAGGCATCTCCATCACGTTCAGAATTGGCGTGTACAACCAGTGGAACGGGTATCGCATCGGAACGCGATGTTTCAGAGCAGGGAACGGATACGACGGATAGAGCATCACTCCGTTCGGGCCGAGTTCACGCTTGAGCTCCTCTTTGAGTTCGCGACCGATTTGAAGAGCTTTCTCCGCTCTCTTGGGCATCCATTTCGGAATGCGTTCGAGCGCGGCCAAAGCGATGGCGGGAAATGTATGTTTGGATCGACCGACTAAAGATTTGATCAGTTCAGGGAGCGGACGGAAAGGTTTTCCATCGCCGAGCATCTCGGTGAAGGTCAGTCCGCCGGACGCGTTCAGCATCGCCCCCCATATCTCGAGTGTCTTCTTGAGGCCTTCGAACCGGGTGGAGCGGACCTTGGCCCCGCGCTGGGCAAGGTGCTCGGCGCATTTCGCCTGCGCCTCGCGGAGATCCGGACTCACCTTCAGGATTCCGTTGTTCTCCACGTTGAGGACGGTCAAACCCTTGATCTGGACTTTCGTCGGATCACCCAGCTTGAACGGCCTGCACTCAGAGTCTTTTCCGTCCGGTCCCGCCAGAATTCGCAGAACGGGCATGAGGTCCTCCGCCTTTCGGGCCAGCGGTCCCGTCGTCACATAGCGCAGCGCTTCATTGGAAGGGATAGGGAACTGGCCTGTTCCCGGCACGAGTCCGCCCGTCGGTTTGTGCCCGAACACGCCGTTGAAAAACGCCGGCATCCGAATCGATCCCGCGATGTCGGAGCCAAGCCCGAACGGCGTGCCGCCCGCGCTGATGATCGCGCCTTCGCCTCCCGAGCTTCCGCCTACGATTCGCCTTGGATCGTAAGCGTTGTTCGTGCGCCCGTAGATGGTGTTGTGGGTCTCCATCCACATGCAGAGTTCGGGAACATTGGTGATGCCCAACGGAATCGCGCCGGCTTTTCGCAGTCGGGCCACCGTGGTCGCATCACTCTTCTGAATGTCGTTCCTCCGCGAATACAGCCCGCCCGTCCGCGGAAATCCCTCCACGCTGAAACATTCCTTGATCGTGCAGGGAACGCCGAGGAGGGGCGCGGCCTTTCCATCGGAGGCGCGGACCCGGCGATCTGCTTCTTTGGCCTCTTTTCGGGCCTCCTCGAATCGATTTCCGACGACGGCATTCAGCACGGGATTGACCTTCTCGATCTGGCGGATGTGGGCGTCCACGACCTCGGCGGAACTGACTTTGCGCTTGCGAATCATGTCGGCCAACGTGAGCGCTGATGCCTTCAAAAGATCGTCCATACGGCTTTCCTTCCATGCCGTTCTATGCGATGTCTACCCCTTGTTGCAAGGAAGAAAAATGGACGAAGCGAAAGTGGTGTTGATTACCGGGGCGTCGTCCGGATTTGGGAAACTGACGGCCGAGCTGCTGGCGGAGAGGGGATTCAAAGTGTTCGGGACGAGCCGCAAACCGCAATCATCCTCACCGACGGGCGCCCTTGTGATGCTGAAGCTCGACGTCTGCTCCGATGAATCCGTGGCCGCGTGCGTCCGATCGGTTCTCGACTGCGCCGGCCGGATCGACGCCTTGGTCAACAACGCAGGATATCAATTGGTCGGCGCGCTCGAAGAAACTTCGTTGGAGGAGGCGAAGGCTCAGTTCGAAACCAACTTCTTCGGCGTCGTCCGCATGGTGAATGCGGTTCTTCCCATCATGCGGAAGCAGCGAGAGGGAACCATCGTGAACGTGGGATCGCTGGCCGGACTCATGAGCAGTCCTTTCTCGGGCTTTTACACGGCGACGAAGTTTGCCTTGGAGGGCTACTCGGAAACTTTGCGCAACGAAGTCCGGCCGTTCGGCGTCCGCGTAGCACTCGTCGAACCGGGTTTCTTCAAGACTCCGATCACCGATGCCATGAGAGAGGCCGCCCAACGCCTCGATGCGTATTCCGCCCATCGGAACTCTGCCGTGGCGGTGACGCGCCGTTCCCAACAATCAGGTCCGGGTCCGGAAGCGGTCGCCCAGACGATCCTGGCCATCCTGGAGCGATCCAATCCGAAGTTGCGCCATCGGGTGGGGTTGGATTCCAAAGTTCTTCCGGTGCTTAAAGCGGTCTTGCCCGCACCGCTGGTCGAGTGGGGCACGCGGGTCAACTTCGGGCTGAACCGAAAACCATGAGAGATTTCCAGGACCGCAGCGAAGCCCTCCTCATCCGTTTCCGGTGGGCCGTCCTCGCGATCTTCGCGGTGCTCACCGCCGTTTTGGGCTATTACTCGTACCACACGAAGACCAACAACGATTTCGAGGCGTGGCTCCCCGAGCATGACAGTGTCGTCAAATCGTACAAAGAGGTCGAAGCGAAATTCTCCGCCCATACGGTCGCCGTCGTTCTCCTTGATGTAGGGGATGCGTTTTCGGAGTCTTCGCTGGAAACGTTGCAGCGTGTGACGCAGCGATTGGCCGAGGTCAAAGGCGTTGCTCGCACACTCAGTCTGACGAACGCGATCGATCTGCGCCTGGAGGGCGAAACCATCCACGCCGGGCGACTCATCGAGCGTCTCCGCCGGCGCGATCAAATCGACGCCGTGCGGCGAGACGTTCTGACGAACGATCTGTACCGCGGCACGCTCGTTTCGAACGACGCGCGCTACGTCACCGTCGTGGTCTCGCTGGACGCGGAGGCCGACGACGTCGCCGTGGCCGCTGAACTTTACAAGATCCTGGACGGCATGAAGCTGTCCGCCCCCTACTATCTGGCGGGGGACCCCGCCTACACCCATTTTTCCGATGTCTACATCCAAAAGGACATGAAGGGTCTGGTGCCTTACGCCATCGGCGCGATGGTCCTTGTTTTCTGGCTCGGATTCAAGAAGCTGAAGTGGGTGCCGTATCCCATCGTGGGCGCCCTCATCAGTATCTTCTGGCTCTATGGCCTGAAAACTCTCACGGGCGGAACGATCAATGTGCTTACACCCGGTGTCATGCTCATCCTGCTCGTCACGGCGTCGGACTACTCGGTCTATTCGGTCAATTATTATCGACAGCAGGGCACGACCAAGGGAATCCATCGTGCCCTTGGAAATCCGCTCTTCTTCTCCTGCCTTACCACCGTGGCGGGGCTCATGTCCTACACCACCACGGACATCTGGGTCCTGAAGGATTTCGGATACTCCGTTTCGATCGGACTCGCCATCGGCTTCATCGTGAGCTTGGGATTCGTTCCGGCCATCTTCGGCCCGAAGGTGATCGCTCCCGCTCCCGAATCGAACAATGTGGCCGGGTGGACGCGGGTGAGCGAGAAAGTCATGCGCTGGTGCCTGGGTCATCGCTGGAGCCTGTTGCTCGCGTCGGTGGCGGCCGGCGCCATCATGATCCCCCAGATGCGGAAGCTCCAGACGAGAACGACGATCTCGGAAATTCTGGCTCCCGATTCGCCTCCGCTCAAGGCCGGCGAGATTCTTAACAAGGAATTCACCGGGGCGTATCCCGTTCTCTTCTACATCAAGGGCGATCTCACGGATCCGATCACGCTTCGCGCAATGATGCGCGCGGAGAATTTCCTGAGGAACCTTCCGGAAGTCGGCGGCGTGGTTTCTCCCGCGAGCCTCGTGGGTGAAACTCGGCGCCTCCTTACCGATTCATACGGCATACCGGCCACCGGGCGGGAGGCGCACGCGATGTATTTCTTTCTCGAAGGCGACCCCTACGTCGAGTCACTGGTCGATCCCGAGCACGAGCACGGATTGGTCCTGGGGTACGTGCGGGCGGTGGATACGCAGCAGGTCGGCCGATTGGCGGATGTGTTGGCGGACTATCTCAAGTCCGAGATGTCCGAACCCTGGGTTGAAGTGGATACACGACTCCTTCCCGGCAACATGGGGCCGCTGGTGCGCAACGCCGCCGTTCGATGGATTGAGCAGGAAAGGCTTTGGCTCCTGCGCGGACCGGAGCCCGGCTACCCGGAGACTCTGAAACGGCTGGGCGCTCTGGAAAGGGAGGGCGCGGGCACGCTCTTCAGAGTGCCGCGGAGCGTGGTCGAACCGATTTTGAAGGGCGGAGGACCCGTCCGGATGGCCGGATTCGAGGCCATCCAGACGGGCTATCCCATTCTGACGAAACGCCTGGAGCAGCTCCTTCTTTCAAGCCAGAAACAAAGCATTGCCATCGCGTCCATCGCCGTGCTTATTCTGCTGACGATCTCCGTTCGCTCGGCCAAGATCGCGCTGATCGGAATGGTGCCGGTCCTCTTTCCACTCGCCCTTGCGCTGGGGCTCATGGGCTTCCTCGGCATCCCGATCGACTTTGGGACCGTTCTCCTTGGAGGGATCACCCTGGGTCTGGGCGTCGATGGCGCGATCCACGTGCTTTCCTCCGTGAAAGCGAAAATCGGGGAAGGGCAACCGTTCGATGAGGCCATGATAGCCACCACCAAGACGGTCGGCCGTTCGTTCTTCATGGCCACAGCCTCCACGCTGGCGGGATTTCTGATCCTGGCCTTTTCCGAGATCAAAACGGCGTCCAATCTCGCGGTGACCTGCGGTCTCGGCATCTCGCTCGTCATGCTGGCCGTTCTGTTCCTCCTGCCTGCTCTCATGCCATTCGTTCTCAAGCCAAGGCGTTGAAGAAAGCCGTTCTCTTCCTCTGCGTGGCCAACTCCGCCCGGAGCCAGATGGCGGAGGGCTGGTTCCGCGATCTCGCGCACTCTCCCCCTTATTGCGGACGTCCTGTCCGCCGAAAACGTCGAGAGTACGGCCGGCCTCACGCCGGGCCGCCGGATCGCCCCGTCTTCAGCGCCGGTTCCCACCCGAGCATCGTTCATCCGCTGGCTATCCAGGCGATGGGCGAGGTCGGGATCAACATCACGTCGCATCGATCGAAGGGAATCGACTCTATCCCGCTCGATCAGGTGGGCACCGTGATCACGCTCTGCGCCGAGGAGGTCTGCCCCGTCCTGCCGGGGGAAGTGAAGCGATTGCACTGGCCTTTGCCCGATCCCGTGGGAGCGGGCACCACGCCGATCGAAGGCTTCCGCCGCGTCCGCGACGAGCTCGCCCGCCGCATCCGTATATTCCTGCGCGACACCCGCGCTGTTTGACGCTCCGTGCCGTTGGCGGTAGCATCACCCCTCTGGAGGTGATCACATGCCAAGATCAAGCCGCTTTTCCATTGCTTTTGGAGCTGTTTTCGTTGCCGCCGCGATGGGCGTGGCGCTGTGGACCTGCTCCGATTCGGAAGACAAATCCGCAAGCTCGGTACGCGTCGAGTTTGACCTCGACAAACTGATTGGTCCGACCGAGGGCACCGGGGCCGGCGCGAAGAAGATCACCTCCGAATCCGACCTGATCGGCGGCGAGGCGGCCCAGGGACGTGTGGGCGACACCCTCCTCCAGAACGACAAGATCCGCGTCATCATTCAACAGCCGGACCGCAACATCGGCCCGGGCCCATTCGGCGGCAACATCATCGACGGCGACATTGTGCGAAGCGATGGAAAAGGACAGGACGTGATCGGCGAGATCTCCGTGTTCTTCAATCTGGGGCGGACGGTGGATGCGAAAACCGTGGAGGTCGTTCGCGATGGCTCCAAGGGCGGCGCGGCCGTGGTGGCTGCAACCGGGCCGGATGAAGTGCTGGACTACCTCAACATCCGCTCCGTGGTGTCCTCGTATCTCCCCGGCCTGGGGGACTCACTCCCCGTCAATCCGGACGAGGATATGCCGCTCACGATCACGAACTACTACATTCTGAAGCCCGGCGATTCCGCGGTGCGATTCGTCACCGCGATTCATAATGAAGGGTCCACCGATCAGATCCTCCTTGCCGGCGATCTGCTCGACAGCGGCGGGACGGTCGAGTTCTTCAACCCCTCGTCCACGCTCGCGGGTTTCGGCTACAAAACGGCCATCCCCGAGAAAATGAATTTCCTCGGCTTCCGCGGAAAACAGTCCTCGTACGCGTATGCTCCACCGCTCAAGGACGGCAAGGAGAACGCGGCCTATCTGGCCATCAGCGGAGTGGCCGGCACCGTCATCGGCACCGTCAACGTCATCCAGACCCTGCTCTCTCCACCGCCGCTCAGAGCCTCCACCGAGGGCGCCCTGGTCGTTCCGGCAGGCGGCACGGCTTCCTACGAGAGATGGGTCGCCGTGGGAACCGGCTCGCTCAGCACCGTGACCGATGCCCTTTACTCGGCCCGCCAGATCCCGACCGGCCAGGTTGAAGGAACGGTCGCCGATTCGAGCGGATCGGCGCTGGCCGGAGTTCGCGTTTCTGCAATCAATAATCTCGGCGCCGCGGTTACGCAGTTCCTCAGCGATGCAAGCGGCAAGTTCAGCGGCACGCTCCCGGCGGGCACGTACTCCCTGTCCGCCCAGGTCCCGGGTCGGCTCGTCACTCAAAAGGGTTCAGTGACCGTGAGTCCAGGAGCGGTCACCGCCGGAAAAGTGGTCCTCTCCAAGCTGACCCAGGTGAGCGTAAATATCGCCTCGCCGGGCGGGACGGCGCTCCCCGGAAAGGTTTCTTTCCTCTGTGCGGACACCTGTCCGGAAGAGAAATCCTCCCAACTGCGCGACATCTCGTACGACTCCGTCGGCGACCCGATCTTCCAGCAGGATTTCATCGACAATTCGGGAAAGGCCACCGTGGCCGTCGCGCCTGGGACCTACAAAGTGGTCGTCTCCCGCGGCATCACGTACTCCCTCTGGCCGAACGATTTCCGCTGGAACGGCGACGTGAGCAAGTCCGGCGGCTACGATCTCACCCTTGCCGAGGGCGAAACGAAAAGCGTCGCGGCAACCCTCGCGAAGGTGGTCGACACGTCGGAATACCTCTCGGGCGATTTCCACGTCCACGCGATCAATTCGCCGGACAGCCCGGTGCCGAACCTCGAGCGGGTGATCACTTTTCTCGGGGAAGGCGTGGATGTCCTCGTCTCCTCCGATCACGACTATGTGACCGATTTTGCACCGACGGTGAAGGACCTGAACGCCGGGTCGTATCTCGCCACCATCGTGGGGAACGAACTCACCACGTTCGACTACGGCCATTTCAACGGGTTTCCCGTGCAGGTGAAAGCGGGCAGCATCAACGGTGGCGCGTTCGATTGGGGCGGAGGAACGGGGCCGAGCGCGCATCCCGGTGCGATCTTCGAGCAGTTCCTCGCGGAACCGGGGGAACAGGTGGTGCAGGTGAATCACCCGGACTGGGGCTACTTCAAATACATCCTGCTTGACGTGAAATCCGGCGCGACGGCCGAGAAACCGTCCAAATTCAGAATGGCCGATCCGGAGGGTTCCACGTCCGCCGACACCAAGCTCCTAAGCGAGAAGTTCAACGCCATCGAGCTATACAACGGCTTCGACGCCAAGCGATTCAATGTGTGCGCGAACTGGTGGCTGGGTTTGATCAACCGGGGCGTCGTTACGACCGGCACGGCGGTGTCCGACACGCATCAGTGGCGCGCGACTCAGAGCGGCTTTCCGCGGAGCTACATCCGCGTCGGAGCGGGCAAGGACAAGATCAGCCCGTTTGACGAAGCCGCTTTCGTGGCGGCCACGAACGCGCACCGGCTCTTTGGAACGAACGGTCCCTTCGTGCGACTTCACGCCGCGAACGCCAAGGGTGAGAAAGTGGAAACGGGCGATACCCTCGCGTCCGGCGGAAGTGGACAGACAATCACGTTCACTGTGGAAGTTCAGACCCCCGCCTGGTTCAAGGTGAACAAGGTGGATTTGATCTCAAACGTGACCGATACGATCCCCGCGGCGGGCAAGACCAACGACCAATCACCGAAACCGCTGGCCACGCAGGAGGTGAAGCTCACCGATGCCGATCTTCAAGCGGGCGCGGAAGGCGGGGCGGACTACAAGCGCTACGTCGCGACCGTAACATTCACCGATGCGCCGCAGAAGGACAGCTACTACGTTGCGCTCGTCAGTGGCGAAGGGAATCTGTATCCGGTGGTGACCGATTCGGTCGCTCCGTTCGCCTTCACCAATCCGGTTTTCGTGGACGTGAACGGCGGAGGCTGGAAACCGATGGTCTCGCGCCAAGCCCCGCCCCGCTGGGCGCCTGAAGTTCTGGCCCGCGTGAATCCCGCCAAACGCCAGGCCACCGAAGCCGACTTCTGGGCCCTCGTCAAGATCGCCCAGACGATCAAGTAGGGGAATTAAAGGTGACAGTATACTCTATTTCTTGGCCCGTCGGCCGCGCGGTCGGCCCTTCGGCCAGCCGCGTTTGCGCGGGAGGAGGACCCGCCCGAGCTTCTTCTCCCACCGCCTGACCCAGACCAGGTCACCCAAGGGGCGACCCGTCCGTCCACTCGTGCGAATCCCTTCCAACTCGGCGGGATTCTCTTCGCCCTTCAGGAACGCCGCCCAATCGGATTCCATTTCGCGGAACGGGCTGGACTTTACCAAGCGGTCGGGTTCCCCCGTCGCATGATGCCGGGCACTGGACCATCGGTGGTCTTGGGCGCGCTTCACCATCCCCGCCCGCACCGGGTTTCGCTCCACGTACCGCGCCACGGCCAGAAGATGTCGGTCCTTCTCGATGGGGAAGGAATGGAATCGCTCCTGGAAGAGGTGGCCTCGAACACCCTCCCGGAGGTTGACTCGAAGCGTGTACTGGCGATGGGTCTCGCCGATCGCCCGCGCCAGGGAATCGGCACGGCCGGGCACGACGAGCAAGTGAATGTGGTTGGTCATCAGGCACCACGCCCAGATTTCCAAATTGTGCTGGGACGCCGATTCGGCCAGGAGATCGAGGTAGATCAAACGGTCCTTGTCCGAATGGAAGAGTTGAATGGAGCGGACCCCTCTCTGAATCACATGGTGAGGGGCACCAGGGACGACCACGCGAGCCAATCGCGACATGAGGCGGATCGTAGGGCGGGTCGCGGCCGCTGTCAAGAGCTATTCATGTATACTGTCACCGATCATCCTGCTGCGGGGGTTAAGCAAATAGAGTATACTGTCACCGAATATATAAGGACGACCCGGGGAGTCCACATGAATTGACCGCCGTCATGTTTTGGTGGCGAATCGGATGGCATCCTGCCCGGCGTATGCGAGAGACAAGATGAGCCAAACAGGTGCCGAGGCCGAGTCGGTCTCCGCGGCATCGGCGAGAAAGGTCAGGTTTGGAGCCGGATCCAAGATGGCGCCGAAGGGAATCCTCCGCCAGCCGCCCGTGAGCTTCGACCATGCGCCGTTCATGGTCATCTGGGAAATCACGAGGGCTTGCGATCTCTCCTGTGTTCACTGTCGAGCCCAGGCCGAACCCGCCGGCCTCCCGAATCAGCTCGCCCCCGAGGAGGGTGAGGCGCTTCTGAAAACGATTTCCACCTTCGGGACGCCGCGTTCCCTCGTGATTCTGACCGGGGGCGACCCGTTCAAGCGCTCCGATGTGTTCCATCTGGTGAAATACGGCCGCGATCTCGGGCTCACCATGGCCGTGTCGCCTGCGGGCACGCCGCTGTTGACACGAGAAAATCTCACGCGGCTGAAGAAGGCCGGCGCCGGATCGATCTCGCTCTCGCTCGACGCCTCCACGCTTGATGCCCACGACGCCTTCCGCGGTGTCCCCGGTGTCTTCGAGAAGACCCTTGCGGGTTGGGATGTGTGCAACTCGATCGTCCTCCCCGTGCAGATCAATACGACGGTCAACCGGAGAAACCTCCTCGATCTCCCGAACATCTTCCGGCTCGTGCAGAGCAAGGGGGCGATGACGTGGAGCCTGTTCTTCCTCGTGCCGATGGGTCGCGCGAAGAAGACGGACGACCTCACCGGGCAGCAGTACGAGGACGCGATGAATTTTCTGTACGACTGCTCAAAGTATGTTTCCGCCAAACACACGGAGGGGCATCATTTCAAACGCGTAGTGCTCCAACGCATGGCGGCGGAGAGGGGCGAGCCCAAGCTCGGCGAGCCGCCGGCGGTGGGACCAGCGTACCTCAAGCTGCGCTCGGACCTGGACCGCATCGTCGAAGAGGCACACATCAAGCCGAAAAAGGATGGGGTGGTCCGCCCGCCGCTCAACATCAACGCGGGCAAAGGTTTCGTCTTCATTTCGAGCACGGGCGACGTCTTCCCGTCGGGATTCCTTCCGATGCGCGTCGGAAACGTCCGCAGGGAATCCCTTGTGGATCTATACCGCGATCACCCCACATTTCGCGATCTCCGCAACCCCGATAAACTCAAGGGGAAGTGCGGGCAGTGCAACTTCAGGCAGTGGTGCGGAGGCTCGCGTTCACGCTCCTTCGCCTACACCGGTGATCCCTTCGCCGCCGAACCGCGCTGCATCTATCAGCCCCCTGCCGCATCCTGATTTCCAATCTGAGATAAACCAAGTCCACAACAGTTCCCATTTTCGAGAGGACCGGTGTACACGAATATTGACCTTCGGCAACCTTCTGAAAACACAGGACAAAACTGACGGTAGTCAATATTTCATGCTCAGCCTTGGCACGGGGGTTGCCTTACGAAGCTGTCAGCGATCAGCCTTCAGCGTTCAGCTTGGGAGGATCGAGTTACCGAGAAGCTGATGGCTGAATGCTGAATGCTGAAAGCTGAAAGCTGCTTATGGGAGGTACCATGGCAAACTGTGAAGGCTGCCGAATCCAGGATGACTGCTTTTTCTCCGGGGCCGAAGGTCCGGCGCGGGAGAGCATCAGCCGCCGCCTGGTGACGAATCGTTATAAGAAGAACCAGGTTATTCTCTACGAGGGGATCGAACCCCACGGGATCTACCTTCTCTGCGAGGGGAGGGCCAAGGTTTTCAAGTGCGATGAGTCCGGCCACCAACTCACCGTTCGGATCGAAGAACCCGGCGCGCTCCTCGGTTATCGTTCCCTGATCCTGGGTCAGACGTACGCGGCTTCCGTGGGAGTCATCGAACCTTCACGGGTCGCTTTTCTCGACGAGCAATCCTTCTTCGCCTTGATTCGCCAAAGCAGCGCCCTCACGCTGAAGCTGATTCACAAGATGGCCGAGCGACTGGGAGAAGCGGAGGACAAGGCGCTCAAGATGGCCTTCCACGGCGCCTACCGACGCGTGGCGGAGATCCTCAACTCGGCCAAACCGTCCCAGCCCGGAAAACCGAACGGCCATGCGCCGGTAATGCTCCCCATGCTCCGGCGGCAGGATCTGGCGGACCTGGCGGGTCTCGCTCTCGAAACGACCATCCGGGTCCTCAAGGACATGGAATCGAAAGGTCTCATACGCCTAAAGGGAAAGGCCATCATGATTCTGGAATCGGCCAAACTCGAACAGACGGCGCAACCGGTTCACTGAGCAGTCAACAGTTGTCGGTCCACAGTGGTCCGTATGGGAAAGGGGCGACTTGGACAGTCGCGCGCCAGACCCCTCGGAACTGTTGACTGAGAACTGACAACTGAAAACGGATGGCCGATTGCCGACGGTTTCCCCATTTGCTAGGATGGCCGCGATGTTCGACAACATTCTCGTTCCCACGGATTTCTCCCCCTTCTCCCGCATGGCGGAAAAAATGGCTTTGGACCTCGCGAAGGAGAGTCGGGGCAAGCTCCTCCTCCTCCACGTGATCGACCCCTATTTCGAGCGATTGCCCTACTTGGTTTCCGCCCGCCTCACGCGCGGAAAGGTTCGCCGCGGCGCACTCGATCAAATGAGGAAGGAATTGAAATGGGTCCGGGCGCCGGGCGTGAAAGTGGAGAGCCGCGTTGCCAGCGGCTCGCCTCCGGAAGCCATCCTCCGGAGCGCAAAAGATTTCCGTGCCGATTTGATCGTTCTGGGTACACACGGCCGCACCGGCATCGAACATCTGCTCTTGGGAAGCGTGGCCGAGAAAATTCTCCGCCTCGCCCCGTGCCCCGTCCTCACTCTCCGAAAAAACATCCCCGAAGAAATCCTCGAAGAGCTCTAGGCCCGCCCGACGGGGTCCGGGGTCTCCTTCGCCCATTTCGGACGGCCACCCCGTTTCCCCAATGTCCTGACCTTAGCTCGACTTTTGCCATTTTTTGAAAGGTTTATGTTGGTCCTTATGCGTAGGGGAGGGTCTTCAGACCCTCCCGACAAGAGGGAGCAAGTAGGGGAGGGTCTTCAGACCCTCCCGACAAGAGGGAGCATCTGAAGATGCTCC